>JAEWCT010000155.1 GCA_023390485.1 Pseudomonadota bacterium | reverse complement strand
AGCTTCTCGCGGGCGGCGAGCCCGATGGCACCTTTCGACTCCGGCTCGTCCATCTCGCCGTCGCCGCAGAACACCCAAACCTTGCGATTTTCCGTATCGGCCAATCCGCGCGCGTGAAGATATTTGAGAAACCGCGCCTGATAAATCGCCATCAAGGGACCGAGGCCCATCGAGACGGTCGGAAACTGCCAGAAGTCCGGCATCAGCCACGGATGCGGATACGACGGAAGACCCTTTCCTCCGACTTCCTGGCGAAAATGCAGAAGCCGATCCTCGTCGAGCCGGCCTTCCAGAAACGCGCGCGCGTAAATTCCCGGAGACGAATGGCCTTGGACAAGAATGAGATCGCCGCCGTGGCTCTCGGACGGCGCGTGCCAAAAGTGATTGAAGCCGGTTTCGTAGAGCGTCGCCGCGGATTGGTAGCTCGCGATATGTCCGCCAAGCTCGGTCGACTCTTTGTTTGCGCGCAACACCATGGCGGCCGCATTCCAGCGGATCGCCGAAGAGATGTGGTGCTCGAGTTCGCGATTGCCGGGAATCTTCGCTTCGTCGTCGAGGCTGATGCTGTTGATGTAGGCGGTGCTGGACGCAAAGGGAATTGCCGCGCCGCTGACCCGCGCCCGCTCGACGACTTCTTCCAGAATATCATCGGCTCGTTCTGTTCCGCCGTATGCGATGACGGACGATATCGAGTCCGTCCAATCACGGATTTCAGGATCTTCCGGCTTCAGAACTTTCCGCTCGTTCTTGCCCATGGCGTCCCTTGTTCCCCATTTGCGAGGAGACTCGTAAACACCGAGACGGCCGCCTCGGTTCGAATCGGCACATGCCGCAATGATCTAGCACATACCTATAGGTGGAGTTGTACCACGTAGAAATCAATTAAGATTTATGACTGCTATGTTTAGCGTCGAATATCGTTTGAACAGAACGCGCTCTTTTTTTTGGGCGCACGCGAGCATCGAACCGCGTTTCGCGCAGAAGTTCGGGACGTCTACCGCATCGCCCCGATCAATTGTAACGCCACCGCGAATGCCTCATCCGCGTCCAGCGTCGTCGTATCGAGATGAACCGCATCGTCAGCGGCATGCATCGGCGCCGCAGCACGACCGCTGTCGCGCGCATCCCTCCGGCGAATATCAGCCAGAAGATCGTCATATATAATGCTCTCGCCGCGCGATTGATGTTCGAGAAAACGCCGCTTCGCCCGCGCTTCATCGGAAGCGGTAACGAATATCTTCACGTGCGCCTCGGGACAGACGACCGTGCCAATGTCGCGTCCATCGAGAACGGCGCCCTTGTCCTGCCGCGCGAACGCCCGCTGATACTCGAGCAGCGCCGCGCGCACCTCGGGAATCTTCGCGACGATCGAAGCGGCATCGCCAGCGCGTGGACCGCGAAGCGCGGGATCATCCAGCGTCGCGGCGTTGACCGATTTCGCGGCCGCCGTCGCAGCCTGAACATCCTCCAGATCCGAGCCGGCCGCGAGAACGTCTCGAGCGACGGCCCGATAGAGAAGTCCGGTATCGAGCCAGGCCATGTCGAAGTGGGCCGCTATACGCTTTGCAAGCGTACCTTTGCCGGACGCGGCCGGACCATCGATCGCAATGATCAATTGCACCTCCATTCCGCAACAAGACCGATCGCTAATCTCGGACCGACACGAAACATCGCTGTCACCGCCCGGCTGGCTCTTCATATCTCGCCCCGAGCGTTTCCATGAGCTGCCGGAACTCGGGGAAGCTCGTCGCGATCATGGTCGAGTCGTCCACCACGATCGGTTGCTCGCTCGCGAGACCCGCCGTCAGAAACGCCATCGCGATCCGGTGATCGAGGTGGGTTGTAACGACGCCACCGCCCTTGAGGCCGCCATTCCCAGAAACGATCAGGCTGTCGCCCTCGACCCGCACTGTCGCGCCATTGGCCGCCAATCCCGCAGCCGTTGCCTGCAGCCGATCGCTCTCCTTGACCTTGAGTTCGGCGAGGCCGTCCATCCGTGTATCACCTTCGGCAAAAGCCGAGATCGCCGCAAGCACAGGATACTCGTCGATCATCGACGGCGCGCGCTCCGCCGGCACGCGTACACCCTTGAGGCGCGACGCGCGGACGCGAATGTCGGCAACCGGCTCGCCACCCTCCTCGCGTTCATTAAGAAACGTAACATCGCCGCCCATTTCCTGCAGCGTCGTATAAAGCCCGACGCGCGTCGGATTGATCAGCACACCCTCGATCGTGACGTCGGAACCGGGCACGAGCAATGCCGCCACCGCCAAAAACGCCGCCGACGACGGATCGCCGGGAACGTGAACGTCCTTTCCGGTGAGTTCCGCGTGTCCCTTCACGGTAATGTGCGTGTCGGCGCCTTTCGTCTCAGTCCTGACGGTTGCCCCGAAATGGCGCAGCATCCGCTCGGTATGATCGCGCGTGGGCTCGCGCTCGACGACCGTCGTTTCCCCGGCTGCGTGAAGGCCGGCAATCAGGACGGCACTTTTCACCTGCGCCGAAGGCACGGGAAGCACGTAGACGATCGGAATCAACTCGCTCGTCCCCTTGAGCGTCAGCGGCAGCGTCTCTTTACCTGTCTCGAGAATTTCGAGACCCATGTCTACGAGAGGAGCCAAAACCCGCCGCATCGGCCGGCGCGACAACGACGCATCGCCCGCCATTGTGACGGTCATCGGATGCCCGGCGACGACACCCATCATCAGCCGCGTGCCGGTGCCCGAATTACCGAAATCGAGTGCCGCGACCGGGGCGCTGAGCCCGCCGACGCCGCGGCCTTTGACCACCCAAACGTCGCCCTGCTTCTCCGCCAACGCGCCGAGTGCGACCACGGCCCGCGCGGTATTGATGACGTCCTCGGCTTCCAGAAGTCCCGTAATCCGTGTTGTCCCGGTCGCCAGAGCACCGAAAATGAGGGCGCGGTGGGAGATCGATTTGTCGCCCGGAACGCGCACCTTCCCTGTCAGCGGTGCGGAGCGGAGGGAGGAGAGCGGTTTCGGTGTGGATGTAGCGTGCAAAATCGACCTTCCGAACCATTGAAAATCTGGCGCGTCAGGCGCTTTTCCCTGACTTTAGGCCCGGATAGACACTGGACCGCGACGCCCTGTCAACGGCCCCCTCGGACGGAGGTCGAGACACCTGCCGGCGGGGACCTTGACGCAGTCCCGCCAGCTCCCACCTTTTCGTTTTGACAGGGAACACCGCCTATGGCAGACGGGCTCCCTTGATTTCCGAACCTGAGGCACGACCAATGGCGACCAAGCAAGCGCGAGGGACGAAGCGCACCTGTCAGAACTGCGACGAGCGCTTCTATGATCTCGGTCACGACCCGATCATCTGCCCTTTCTGCAATAGTAAATATGTGATTGCTTCTTCACCGGCGGCACTGGCAGCCCTTCAGGCTGAGCAGCGGGATCTCGCCGCCAAGAAAGCAAAGAAGGCAGCAACCGCCGAGGAAGCCGACGGCGAATTGCCGGCAGTCGAAGGCGAAGAGGCTCTCGTCGACGTCGAAGCCGACGACAGCGGCACCGAAGATGATGAAACCTTCCTCGAGGAAGAGGAAGAAGAAGGCGGCGACGTCTCGAACATTATCGGCGGCCCGGCAGGCGAGGGCGACGAAGAGCCTTGATAAAGCTCTGAAACGTCCTTGCAGTTTTCGCCAAGACGACTTATCAGGCGGGACTTCGAACATCGGCGGGATCCAGCCCCGCCGAACGGAATTGGTTTGGGGCTATAGCTCAGCTGGGAGAGCGCTTGCATGG
>JAEWCT010000139.1 GCA_023390485.1 Pseudomonadota bacterium | reverse complement strand
GAATAAGGGCGAAATCGCTGGCAGCGCTCACACTCTGACTGCGACTTGGCAAACCATACGAAATTGATAGATTTCCACCCCGGTCCCCGCCTAATGCTCACGAGCTTCCACGCAAAAACTTCGATTGGGGGGAACTCTTGGTTTTACGTAAAATGACCGCGTCTTCCGCGGCGATTGCCGCTGGCGATCCGCAACGCAAAACAGCAAAAGTGCTTATCTTCGGCGCTTTGCTTGTCGGCATTGTCAGCGCAATTGTCTTCTCCATTTTTCCGAATCTCGATCTCGCCGTATCGGAGCGGCTCGTCGATTCCGAACACCACTTCAGCGGCCGTGAATCACCGTTTTTCGGGACCGCGAGACTGCTTTTCAATGTCCTTTTTTACGGCGCTTGCGTCGTTGGGCTGGCAGGCTGCGTCATTACCCTCTCGACAGGACGCCCATGGCTCACACTGTCTTCGAACAAATGGTTGTTTCTCGCCGTCTGCGTCGTGGTCGGTCCTTTGGCGATCACCAACCTCGGCTTTAAGGACCATTGGGGCCGGGCGCGGCCTTCAACAGTGGTCGAATTCGGAGGTTCGAAGGCGTACACGCCACCGTTGGTGAAATCTCAGGAATGCCCGCGAAATTGTTCGTTCTTTTCTGGTGAAGCGTCTTCGATCTTCGTCGTGTGTTTCGCCGCAGCACTCCTCTTTCCGGCCGCCGCGAGCGCTTGGATGGTAACGGGGCTCATCCTCGGAAGCTTATGCGGCTTCGTGCGCATGGCGGAAGGTGGGCACTTTCTCTCCGATGTCATTTTCGCCGGGGTTTTTATGGCGCTCACTGTCGCCGTCATCCAAATGCTGTTCTCGGCAATTTCAGGAAATAGCGAGCCAGTCTGAGCGGCAGCCCAGGCCGCTTAACCGGCGAGCCGCGCCTGATCGAACGTGACCTCAGCGACCAACCCAGGCTTGTTGTCCGCCAGCGTGACCTTCGCACTGTGGAGTTCGGCGATCGCCGCAACGAGACTGAGGCCAAGTCCGCTGCCACGCGTCGTCCGGCTCTTCTCCAGACGGTAGAGTCGCCTGAAAACTTTTTCTCGCTCCTCCGCCGGAATGCCCGGTCCCGTATCACGAACCCGGACGATCGGATGTTGCGCGTCGTTGATCAGTTCCACCTCGATTTCGGAACCACGCGGGCAATGAACAATCGAGTTCTCGATGAGATTGACGAAGAGCTGATTGAGAAGCCGGCGGTCCCCGCGAACGGTAACGGGATCGCCGGCCCCGCTTGGCGCGCGCAACCGATGCTGGTGCTCCTCCGCTACCGCCTCCAGCGCATCGATGATATTCGCCAACAGGCCATTCAACTCGACATCGACGAACTTTGCCTTTTGCGCTCCCGCCTCGATCTCGGAAATGCGCAACAGTGCATCGAAGGTATCGGCGATATTGTCGATTTCACAGATCGATTGATCAACTGCCGCTTTGTAGGTGTCGATATTCGATGGGTCCGACCTCACGGTTTCGAGCTTCTGCCGCATCCGGCTTATGGGCGTCCGGAGATCGTGCGCGATATCGACCGAGACCTGCTTCAGGTTGCCGATCAACCTCTGCAATCGATCGAGTGTGACGTTGATCAGCGCCGCGACATGATCGATGTCGTCAGCGGCGGCATTCCTCGGGATACGCCGATGGAAATCTCCGGAGGCGACGGCGTCGAGCACGTGTTCCATCTCCTCGACGCGGCGCTGCGCTTTGAGACCGAGCAGATAGCCGCCGGCAAGCGCACAAATGACGGATAATGCGATACCCCACAGCAGTCCCGTGAGAAGCAGCCTTTGTGCGTCCTTAATGTCGCCATTGCCGTCTCCGACGAACAGGTAGCCGCCCTTTACCGGCGTCCAGGTTCCGATGACGGCATCGCTCGCTCGCGATGACGACCATTCTCCAATAAGCTTTAAGTCAGTCCACGGGATCGTTCGCCAACCTTCAAACCGATCCAACGAACTGACGTTGCCGGCAACGTATCTTCCGTCCGAGTCCGTCAAGAGGTAGATGTCTTCATCCGACTGGGCAACGAACGCATGCCGCGCGACGGCCGCCGAAAGCTCGCGAAATCCATCGCTTTCATCGGCCTGCACGTCGGCGAGCGTCGCGCGAACCTCATCGGTGTGCGCCTTCAAATGCTGGCCGAGCTGTTCGCTGATAACGAAATATAAAATCGCGAAAATGAGGACATTCGTCAGCGTGATGACGACGGCAACGAAGCCCGCCAGACGAAATGCCGTTCTCTGCGTTAATTTATGCGGGCTGGTCAATGATGTAACCCAGGCCTCTCACCGTGCGGATGAGAGGCGTGTCCCCCGGCCGGTCGATTTTCAACCGTAAGCGGCTGACGTTCGTTTGAACGATCGAAGTTTTGGTATCCGTCTCCAATCCCCACATCTGCTCGAGAATCATCGACCGCGTGACGACGCGTCCGCGGTTCTTGATGAGGATTTCGAGCATTCGGAATTCACGCGGCTGCAAATGAATGACATCTCCACCGCGCCGCACTTCGTGTTTGACGAGATTGACTTCGAGATCGTCGATCCTGAAGAGGAAATCCTGCTTCGGGCTTGGTGGCCGCCGCCCAAGCGCTGTCACGCGTGCGAGAAGTTCTCCGAGCGCGAATGGCTTGACGAGGTAGTCGTCGGCGCCGCTTGCAAGACCCTCGATACGGTCTTCGATCCCGCCGATGGCCGTGAGGACAAGGATGCCGGAAGTGACGTCTGCCTGCCGCAGGCTCCGCACGACACTGAGACCGTCGAGGTGGGGAAGCATGCGATCGACGACCAGCACGTCAAAAGCCCCAACCACCGCTTTTTTCAAGCCATCCACGCCATCGAAAGCCATATCGACTTGATGTCCGTCCAGCGTCAAGCTGTCAGTGACCAGCCTCGCTGTCTCGGTGTCGTCTTCAATGAGTAAAATTCGCATTACTTCTTCGTATTTGCGAGCGGCCTGACGATTAAGCCGCATTCGATCATTTGGCGTCGAACTCGTTGCGGGAAGTGACGGAATTGCGGCCGAACTGTCACCGTTATGTATGTTAGGCTGGCCGCTCCGGCCCCGGCTGACTGGAAACATTACAAGATTGGAAGACGGCTGCCCAAAACAAAACGCCAACACGCCTAATCGTCGGCTCGGGATGGGAGCACGGGTCTTGGCCGGCAAAGAAAGTAAGACTCTCGCTCTGAGGGTTTTCGAACGCTCAGCTGTCGTTCTCACGTTAACCGCCACGGCAAGCCACAGCTCGCCCGTCTGTGTTCGCTGCAAGGGCTCCGAGGCGGCCCTGCTCTGCGTCGTCGACAATTCGGAAAAGATCGAATCCGCCCCCTTCGGCCACATCCTCGTCGAGCGAGCCTGCCTGAAGGCACTCAAATACAAAGGTCTCGGTCACTGTCGGGTCGCGAGCGACGAGGCCTGCAAAAACGCCCCGGCGAGCCATGTCAGTCTCGACGACGCCAAGGCGGCGTTGCTGGGGCAGGCACCGAGCGAGCCTTCAAAGCCCACCACGCCGCCCTCCGAACCCGCCAATCCGCCGCCACTCAAGGAGGCCGAGACGTCCAGCAACGGCGTATCGAACGCATGGATGCATATCAAATCGTTCTTGGGATGGAATTGACCCTTGGCGCACCGGTCATGAGTTAACGCGGGGCTTCCTCTCGGACCGACGAAAGCCGCGGCGACAAAACCGTCGCTGCTCCCGCCTCTTCCCGATATGCAGACGGCCCGATATGCAGACGGGATGACCACTGATGGCGAATTCGAAATCTTCCTTGCAACCTCCCCCGGCTTCGAACCCGAGCTTTGCAAAGAGGCGGAGGCTCACGGCTTTAAGCAACCGAAAGTCCTCACGGGCGGTGTGACGGTAACGGGCGGCTGGCCCGAGGTCTGGCGAGCAAACCTCGAGCTCCGTGGCGCCGGCCGAGTTCTCGCCCGCGTCGGCGAATTCCGCGCCATGCATCTCGCTCAGCTTGACAAACGCGCGCGCCGCCTCGTCTGGAGCGACATCCTGCGCCCCGATGTGGCCTTCCGCGTCCAGGCCTCCTGCAAGGG
>JAEWCT010000044.1 GCA_023390485.1 Pseudomonadota bacterium | reverse complement strand
GTGTTCTGCGGCGACGGCGAGATGGACGAGCCGGAGAGTCTCGGCGCGATTTCGCTCGCGGGTCGCGAGAAGCTCGACAATCTGATTTTCGTCGTCAATTGCAACTTGCAGCGGCTCGACGGGCCGGTGCGCGGGAACGGCAAGATCATTCAGGAACTCGAGCGCAACTTTCGCGGCGCGGGCTGGAATGTTCTGAAAGTCATCTGGGGTTCGCAATGGGACGAGCTGCTGGCGCGCGATACGACAGGCAGGCTGCGCCAGTTGATGGAAGAGTGCGTCGACGGCGAATACCAGGTCTTCAAATCGCGTGACGGCGCCTTCATCCGAAAGCATTTCTTCGGGCGTTATCCGGAAACGGCGGCCCTCGTCGAGGACTGGTCGGACGAGAAGATCTGGCGCCTGACGCGCGGCGGGCACGATCCGTCGAAAGTTTACGCGGCGTATGCGGCAGCGACGCAGCACAGAAATCAACCGACCTGCATCCTCGCCAAGACCGTCAAGGGTTACGGTATGGGGACAGCCGGCGAAGGGCAGATGCTCGCGCATCAATCGAAGAAGATGGATGTCGACGCGCTTCGCCAGTTCCGCGATCGCTTCAAGGTTCCGGTTGCCGACGATCAGCTCGCCGACCTGCCTTTCATTCGCTTCGAGAAGGGCTCGCCCGAGGACGAATATCTGCACAAGATGCGGCGCAGTCTCGGGGGCTATCTTCCGTTGCGCCGCCGCAAGTCGTCGGTCACGCTCGAGGCGCCATCGCTGTCGCTGTTCGAATCGCAACTCAAAGGTTCGGAAGGCCGCGAGATTTCGACGACGATGGCGTTCGTGCGGATCCTGACGGCGCTCATGCGCGACAAGAGGCTTGGCCGTCACATCGTTCCGATTGTTCCGGACGAAAGCCGCACGTTCGGCATGGAAGGGATGTTCCGGCAGTTTGGAATCTTCAGTCAGGTCGGCCAGCTCTACCGTCCCGAAGATGCCGATCAGCTGATGTTCTACAAGGAAGACAAGTCGGGCCAGATGCTGCAGGAAGGCATCAACGAAGCCGGCGCGATGGCGTCGTGGATCGCCGCCGCGACGAGCTATTCGACGTCGGATGTGCCGATGGTCCCGTTCTACATCTTCTATTCGATGTTCGGCTTCCAGCGCATCGGCGATCTCGCGTGGGCGGCAGGCGACGAGCGTTGCCGCGGCTTTCTGCTGGGTGGCACTTCGGGACGCACCACGCTCAACGGCGAGGGTCTGCAGCACGAAGACGGCCACAGCCATCTCATCTCGGCGACGGTGCCGAATTGCGTCTCCTACGATCCGACGTTCAATTACGAGGTCGCGGTCATCGTCCAAAACGGCATGAGACGCATGCTGGCGGATCAGGAAGATGTGTTCTTCTACCTGACGCTTCTAAATGAAAATTACGAGCATCCGCCGATGCCAGAAGGCGTCGAGGACGACATCATCAAGGGCATGTACTTGTTCCGGGCGGCAGCGGAAGGTGCGCCGGGCCACAAAGTGCAGCTTATGGGTTCGGGCGCGATCCTGCGCGAAGTGATCGCTGCTGCCGATCTTCTGCGCGACGATTGGGGCGTCTCCGCCGATATCTGGAGCGTGACGAGCTTCACGGAGCTTGCACGAGAAGCTCACGAGGCCGAGCGCTGGAACCTCCTGCATCCGACGGAGACGCCACGCGTTCCGTTCGTGAAGCGAAAGATTTCCGAGCGCGGCGAAGGGCCGGTGATCGCGTCGACCGATTACATGAAGCTCTACGCCGATCAGGTGCGGCCGTCGGTTCCGAACCGGTATTCGGTTCTCGGCACCGATGGCTTCGGCCGTTCCGATTACCGCCGGACGCTCCGCTATTTCTTCGAAGTCGACCGGCATTTCGTGACGATTGCCGCGCTCAAGGCTCTTGCCGACGAGAACAAGATTCCGTCGATCAAGATCGCGGAAGCGATCGCAAAATACGGGATTGATCCCGACAAGGCCAATCCAGCTCACAGCTGACCAGGACAGGTTCGACTACATGCCGCTCGTCGACATCAAGGTGCCGAATATCGGTGATTTCGAAAATGTGCCGGTCGTCGAAATTCAAGTGAAGCCGGGCGACGAGGTGAAGGCCGACGATCCGCTGATCACGCTCGAAAGCGAGAAGGCCGCGATGGACGTGCCTGCTCCTTTCCAAGGCAAGGTAGCGGAAATCCTGGTCGCCATCGGCGACAAGGTCAGCGAAGGCAGCACCATCATCAAGCTCGATACGGCAGCGGGTGATGCGAAAGCCGAAGCACTCGCACCGGCCTTGGCCGCCAACGGCAAGGGCCAAGCCAAGCCCGAGATTCCTGCGAAGGCGGAGCGCGCGCCAGAGAAGACCAAGCCGGCCGAAGCCAAAGAGAGAGGGTCGATACCTCCAGTGGCGGACTTCGGTTCGGTTTATGCGAGCCCGTCGGTTCGCCGTATCGCGCGCGATCTCGATGTCGACCTGAAGCAGATCAAAGGAACGGGCGACAAGGGCCGCATCACGAAAGACGATGTGAAAGCCTACATCGCGCGCAGCCAGCCCGCCGCCGCGCCGGGCGCCGCTGGACAGACGACGGGCATTCCGGAAATTCCGGCGCAGGATTTTTCGAAATACGGGCCGATCGAAACCAAAGCGATGTCGCGGTTGAAGAGATTGACCGGGCCCAACCTGCATCGCGCGTGGCTGAACGTTCCGCACGTCACCAATTCCGACGAAGCGGATATCACCGATCTCGAGGCTTACCGGAAAGATCTCGACGCCACAGCGAAAGGCAAAGGCTATCGCGTGACGCTTGTTGCGTTTCTGCTGAAGGCTTCGGTTTCGGCGCTTAAAGAGTATCCGGACGTCAATTCATCGCTCGCGCCCAGCAAGGATGCACTGATCCTCAAGCGCTACTACAACATCGGTGTCGCGGTGGACACGCCCGACGGTCTCGTCGTACCGGTCATTCGCGACGTCGATCGCAAGGGCATTCTCGAATTGAGCCAGGAGCTGACGGCCGTTTCGGCGCGTATGCGCGACGGCAAGATCACTCCGACCGATATTTCAGGCGCGACTTTCTCCATATCGAGTCTCGGCGGCATCGGTGGCACGGGATTTACTCCGATCGTCAATGCGCCCGAAGTTGCCATTCTCGGAGCGGTCAGGGCGCAAATGAAGCCGCAGTGGGATGGTTCGGCATTTCAGCCGAGGCTGATGCTGCCGCTCTGCCTTTCCTATGATCATCGTGTGGTCGATGGTGCGCTTGCCGCTCGCTTCTTGAGGAAGATCTGCGATGCGCTGGCCGACGTTCGCCAGCTCGTCTTGTAGGACTGTGTGATGAGCAGACGAGAAATCCGCGTTCCGGCTCTCGGCGATTTCGAGAACGTGCCGATCATCGAGGTGCACGTGAAGCCGGGGGCGACCGTCGCTGCCGAAGACGCGCTGATTACGCTCGAGAGCGACAAGGCTTCGTTCGATGTGCCGGCGCCTGAAGGCGGCAAAGTCGTCGAGGTTCTGATCAAGGTCGGCGACAAGGTCAGCGAGGGAAGTCCGATACTGACTCTTGAAACGGTCGGAAAAACCGAGAGCGCGGCAGAGCCCGAGACGGCGCCGCCGAAGAAGGAAGCGCCTCCGGCCGCTTCCGCCCCGGCGGCAAAATTCTCAGGTTCTGCTGATCATGCTTGCGAAGTCCTAGTGCTCGGCGCTGGGCCTGGAGGTTATTCCGCAGCGTTTCGTGCGGCCGATCTCGGCGCGAAGACCATCCTCGTCGATCGGTGGCCGGCGCTTGGCGGCGTTTGTCTGAACGTCGGGTGCATACCTTCGAAGGCTCTGCTGCACACCGCATTCATCATCGATGAAGCGGCTGCCTTGGCAAAGCATGGCGTTGCTTTCTCCGCCCCGAAAATCGATCTGAAAAAGCTCGCCGCTTACAAGGACGCCGTTGTCGGCAAGCTAACGGGCGGGCTCGCGTCGATGGCGAAGGCGCGTAAGGTCACGACGCTGCGCGGGACCGGCACTTTCGTTGACGACCATCATTTGAAAGTTGCGTTCGACGACGGGCGCGAAGAGACGGTGCGTTTTGAGAATGCGATCATCGCCGCTGGGTCCGAAGCGGCGGAGCTGCCGTTCATGCCCTCCGATCCGCGCATCGTCGATTCAACCGGCGCGCTCGAGTTGCCGCAAATTCCGGACAGGATGCTCGTCATCGGCGGCGGCATCATCGGCCTCGAGATGGCAACAGTCTATTCGACGCTCGGGGTGCGGCTCGATGTCGTGGAGTTGCTCGATGGCCTGATGCTCGGTGCCGATCGCGACCTCGTCAACGTCTGGCAGAAGGTCCACGCGCGCCGCTTCGATCGAGTGATGCTGAAGACCAAAGTCGTCGGGACGCAAGCGAAGCCAGACGGCATTTACGTCACGTTCGAAGGCGCCAATGCGCCGGCCGAGCCGCAGCGCTACGGTCTGGTGCTCGTTGCCGTCGGGCGAAAGCCAAACGGCAAGGTCATCGGTGCCGGCAACGCAGGGGTCACCGTGTCGGACCGGGGCTTTGTCCCCGTCGACCGACAGATGCGGACGAACGTTTCGAACATCTTCGCTATCGGCGATATCGCGGATGAGCCGATGCTGGCGCACAAGGCCGTCCATCAGGGGCACGTAGCGGCGGAAAATGCGGCGGGGAGCAAGAGCTTCTTCGATGCGCGCCAGATCCCGTCCGTCGCTTACACCGATCCCGAGATCGCCTGGGCCGGTTTGACCGAGATTGAGGCTAAGGCCCGCGGCATCGCGTATAAGAAGGCGGTGTTCCCGTGGGCTGCGTCGGGCCGGGCCATCGCCAATGGCCGGGACGAGGGCTTCACCAAGCTGCTCTTCGAGGAAGGCACCGAGCGGATCATGGGCGGCGCCATTGTCGGCACGGAAGCTGGAAATCTCATCTCCGAGATCTGTCTCGCCATCGAAATGGGAGCGGATGCCATCGATATTGGTAAAACGATCCATCCGCATCCAACGCTTTCGGAGTCCGTCGGCATGGCGGCCGAGGTGGCGGAAGGGGTCTGTACGGACCTGATGCCGCCCAAACCGTCGCGGGTCCGGGGTTAGGGCGGCAGCCCTTGCGTTCAGGGGGGCGGTTGGGTATATCAGCGGCATTCGACGTCGCTGTCGGATGGTCATGAGGAAGATCAACCGGTTGGGCGCCCCATAGGGGTCCCCGAATTCTGACCGGCAGGGCTGCGGCCCATCACGGCGACATCACATCCAGACATCAGCGCCATCAAGCCAGGCATCGCGTTCGCGCGGGTCTGATTATTGGCGCTTCCAACATCAACCCAAACGCGCCGGGCCATCGCGCCCGGCAACACGCCGTTATCAAGGAGAACGAATGTCCGCTGAAGTGTCCAAAGATTTCAATCCCTCGCGCGAAGATTTTGCCGCGCTTCTCGCCGAGAGCCTTGCCAAGGATGACCTGTTCGAAGGTTCCGTCGTAAAGGGCAAGATCGTCGGCATCGAAAAAGACATGGCGATCATCGACGTCGGCCTCAAAATGGAAGGCCGCGTTGCACTCAAAGAATTCGGCGTCGGCGGCAAGCCGGGCGACCTCAAAGTCGGCGACACCGTCGAAGTCTACCTGGAGCGCGTCGAGAATGCGCTCGGTGAAGCGGTGCTCTCGCGCGACAAGGCTCGCCGCGAAGAAAGCTGGACCCGCCTCGAGCGCCTCTACGAAAAGGGCGAGAAGGTCACCGGCGTCATCTTCAACAAGGTCAAGGGCGGCTTCACGGTCGATCTCGACGGCGCCGTGGCGTTCCTTCCAGGCAGCCAGGTCGACATTCGCCCCGTTCGCGATATCGGGCCTCTGATGCATCAGCAGCAGCCCTTCCAGATCCTCAAAATGGATCGCCGCCGCGGCAATATCGTGGTTTCGCGCCGCTCGGTTCTCGAAGAGAGCCGCGCCGAGCAGAGGACGGAAATCGTCGCGCGTCTCGCCGAAGGCCAGATCATCGACGGTCTCGTCAAGAACATCACCGACTACGGTGCGTTCATCGATCTCGGTGGCATCGACGGTCTTCTGCACGTCACCGACATGGCATGGCGCCGCGTCAACCATCCGTCCGAAATCCTCAACGTCGGCGATACGGTGAAGGTGCAGATCATCCGCATCAACCCGGAAACGCAGCGTATTTCGCTTGGTATGAAGCAGCTTCAGTCCGATCCGTGGTCGGCGATCGAAGCCAAGTATCCGGTCGGCGCTCGCGTCAAGGGCACCGTGACGAACATCGCCGATTACGGCGCATTCGTTGAGCTGGAGCCGGGCGTCGAAGGCCTGATCCACGTCTCGGAAATGAGCTGGACGAAGAAGAACACGCACCCTGGCAAGATCGTTTCGACGAGCCAGCAGGTGGAAGTTCAGGTTCTCGAAGTCGATCCGCAGAAGCGCCGTATCTCGCTCGGCCTGAAGCAGACACAGGAGAACCCGTGGGATGCGTTCCTGACACAGCATCCGAAGGGCTCGGTCGTCGAAGGTCCGATCCGCAACATCACCGAGTTCGGCCTCTTCATCGGTTTGGACAACGGTATCGACGGCATGGTCCATCTTTCGGACCTCGACTGGCAGAAGGCCGGCGACGAAGTCATCAAGGACTACAAGAAGGGCGACAACGTCAAAGCCATCGTTCTTGATGTCGACGGCTCGAAGGAGCGTATTTCGCTCGGCGTCAAGCAGCTGTCGGGCGATCCGGCAGACGCCATGGCGAAGTACAAGAAGGGCGATGCCGTTACCGGAACGGTCACGTCGGTCAGCGACGCTGGTATCGAAGTCAAGATCGCGGACAGCGAGCTGACGTCATTCATCAAGCGTGCCGATCTCTCGCGTGACCGCTCGGAGCAGCGCCCTGAGCGCTTCAATGTCGGTGACAAGGTCGATGCGGCCGTCGTTTCGGTCGACAAGGCCGCGCGCCGTATCGCCGTTTCGATCAAGGCGCTTGAGCTTGCCGAAGAGAAGCAGGCCGTCGCCCAGTACGGTTCGACCGACTCGGGCGCGTCGCTCGGCGACATCTTCAAGGCTGCCATCAAGAAGCGCGAAGGCGCTGAAGACGCCGAGTAATCGGCTTCGGACGGCTGGAAATTGAGGGGCGCGCGCGGCCCCCCCCCCCCCCCCCGTA
>JAEWCT010000381.1 GCA_023390485.1 Pseudomonadota bacterium | reverse complement strand
ATCGTTGCTGGGGGAATGCGGCCCGTCTTGAACGCCAGTTAGGCAGGACTGGATCGGTTGAGGAGCCCGGCGTTGGACAGGCGCCGGGCTTCAGTCGTTAGCGGAAGAGCGAGAGGATGTTCTGGCTCGACTGGTTAGCAATGCTGAGTGCCTGAACACCAAGCTGCTGCTTGACCTGCAGGGCCTGCAATCGCGTCGATTCCTGGTTCATGTCAGCGTCGACCAACTGGGAGACGCCCGTGGTGATCGTATCCCGCAAGGACGAAATGAAGCTCGTCTGCAGGTTGATACGCTGCTGGGCTGCGCCAAGGTTGGTCGCTGCGGTGGTCATCTCCTGGAATGCGCTGTCGACGCCAGCAATGTACTGGGTGAGAGTCGCTTGGTCGGTCGAGCTGTCGGTCAGCGAGCTGATGTCGATGCTCATGACCGACGTACCGCCGGTTGTCACGATTGCGCCCGTCGTACCGCGCTGCGAGTCGAGGATACCACCGGTGGTGCCGGTTGTAGCCGTCGAAGAGTCAAACAGAACCGACTTCGATGTATCGACGGCGATCGTACCGATCGAAACGGAGCCACCACTCGTACGCGAGAACGAAGCAACGATGGTCTTCGTCGAGTTGTATCCACTGACCGAAGAGTCGACTGAAACCCAGTTCTGACCGGAGAAACTTGCCGAATCGGCGATGCCCTTCAACTGATCCTGAAGCTGAGTGATTTCAGACTGGATCTTGGCGCGATCAACGCCCGGAGCGGCGGCAGCCGTCAGCTTGTCTTTGATCTGGCCGACGAGCGTGATGCTCTGGCTCATCGCGTTGTAGGCGACGTCGACAGTGCCCTTGCCGAGACCCAGGGCGTCCTGAACGGTCGACAGCGCATCGTTGTCGGACTTCATCGTCGTTGCGATCGACCAGTAGGCGGCGTTGTCCGAAGCGGAAGCAACTTTCAAGCCGGTCGAAATGCGGTTCTGCGTCGTCAGCAGGTCTTTAGATGTAGCCTGCAACGACTGGAGTGCGGTCATTGCCGAAATATTGGTATTGATACTGCTCATGCCCATGTCCCTTTGTTCCTTCTACTCGGCACTAAAAAGCGCACGCATACTGGGGACATGCCGGGTCTTCCGGCTTAACAGATCGGCATCATGCCTGTGGTGCAGGTGTCGGCAACCACTCCGTTATCAAACTTGAAATAGCTGAGAGTTGTTTCCTAATTGTTACTTTTTTGGGCCCAATCGTTAATCGCCGCCTTAGGCGATGCACTTAACACTGTTCGCCCGGTTAGGCGAACGATTTAACCAACGCACCGACGAGTAAACTCCACCCATCGACCAACACGAAGAACAAAACCTTCAACGGCAACGACACCACCGTCGGCGGCATCATCATCATGCCCATCGACGTCATGATCGTTGCGACGACGAGGTCGATGACGAGGAACGGCAATGTCACCAGAAACCCGATTTCGAAACCGCGACGTAGCTCGGAAATCATGAAGGCCGGAACGAGTACGCGCAGGTCGTCTGATTCGATTTTATTCTGCTCGCCGAAGCGTTGTGATGACATTTCCTGAAAAAGCGCAAGATCTTTGTCGCGCACGTTGGCTTGCATGAAGGCACGAAACGGCGCAGTCGTCCGCGTATAGCCATCCTGCTGACTAATTTTGTTCTCGACCATCGGCTTCACGCCTTCGTCCCAGGCTTTCTGCAGCGTCGGCGCCATGACGAACAGCGTCATGAACAGCGCCAAGCTCACCAGGATGAGATTGTTCGGCGTCGTCTGAAGTCCGAGGCCAACCCGCAAGAACGAAAACGCGATCAAAAATCGCGCGAAAGACGTCACCATCATCAGCAGACCAGGGGCGACCGAGAGGACGGTCATCACCACCAGAAGCTGGACGATACGGCCAGAGACGCTCGCGTCGCCAGCTGGGAACAATGTCTGCAGGTCTATCGTCTGCGCCAACGCGGCGCCGGACGACAGTGACAAAGCGGCTATTGCGGCGAGAATTCTACGTGTTGTCATTCGAGAACCAAGCCGCCGATCAACAGACCCAAGATGGCGCCGCGGCCGCGAACTCTGGCGCGGTCGTCGAGCTGCTCACGCAAATTCTGAAATCCCCTGACGCCCTGAATGTCGGATACGCTGAGCCCTTTCAAATAGGCGATCACATCTTCCTTCACTTCATTTTTGAGGGTGGTCGTCTCAGGAGTTCCATGCGCAACGACGATCGAGATATCGAGGCGAACCCTGCTCCTCGGCTCAGTCTCGAGGTCTGCGATAATCGAGGAAATTTCAACCGCCAGCGCATCGCTTGGATAGCGGCCAGGCGCCAACGGGGACTTCTCTTCTACGTGGCCAGCCTGCGGGGCCGGTGTGCTCGCGCCGCTTGGCATGACGAAATAGCCAAATGCTGCGCCACCGCTGACGCCGACGATTGCAGCTGCAAGAGCGGACTTCACCAGATCCGCGGCGCCGCCTGAAGTTTCGCTTTTTGCTGTCGCCACCGCCAACGCCCCTGACTTTGCCTAGAACGGAGCCACGACGTCGAGTATCTGCTGGCCGTACGCCGGCTGCTGGACCTCCATCACCCTGCCTCGGCCGCCGTAGGAAACGCGGGCCTCGGCAATCTTTTCGTAGGAGATCGTGTTGTCGGTTGCGATGTCGCGCGGGCGAATCACACCCTGAACGTTCAGCACACGAAGCTCGAAATTGACCCGCACTTCCTGCGAGCCGCTGATCACGAGGTTCCCGTTCGGAAGAACCTGGCTGACGACAGCGCCCACGAGGAGGTTGATACTTTCGGATCTCGCGATGGAGCCTTTCGAATCGGTCGATGTCGTTCGATTGAGATTGCCGTCAAGTTTTCCTGAGCCGGCCGGACCAGAACCGCCAAAGCCGAAATCGAAGTCTGCGGATGACTTCAGACCGACGCTCGCGTCGCGCGAGCGGTTCAGGTTGTTATCGAGAGAGGCTTTGTCGTTGATTTGAATCTTTACCGTCACGACGTCGCCGACGTGCAAGGCGCGGGCGTCACGGAAGAGATCGGCTCCAGCATCCTGCCACGTCGAATTCCCCGAGTGGTAGGCGACGGGCGTAACCGGAAGATCGACGTGGGCCGTCCGGTCCGGTGCCAAGCCGCTTCCGACCGGCGACAGTGTCGGCTCGCGACCGATTTCGCGCAATTGGTCGGCGCACGCCGTGAGCAACAATGTGAGCGATACGATCGCCGGTGTCGCCCAACGTATATTATTGCGCATCGGCCTTACGCTCCGGATGGACCGCCACTTCTCCCGCACCCGCTATGACTGCCGACAATCGTGCCGCCTTCGCCACTTCCATTTCGGTCATGATGAGGCTTGAGGCCTTTGGTGTAAGCTTCGACATGATGGCCGCGGCGACCATCTCGTCGATCGCCGCGAGCTGCGCTGCGGCGGCATCCGGCTTCATTTTGCTGTAGATCTGAACCAGAGACTCGGTCGCGCGCGCGGTGAAGTCCTCGCGCATCTTGATCCAGCCTTTAAGGACTTCGGCCTTCTCGGCAAGAACGGCTATCCGGTCGTTGAGCTGCTTCTGCGCCTTTTCCAGGTTGCGCGTCTGTTGCGCGATCTGGGCAGCGGTCGCCGCATCCATGATGCTCGAGCAATACTGTTGCGCCGGGCTGAGTTCAGGTGCATTCGGCTGCGGCACCTGAAGAACTTCAAGCTCGTTGCTATCTGGCTTTGCCTCGTCGGCGGCGGCAATCGGCACGAAAAGGAAGAGACCGAGGAGGATCGATGCGAAGCTCGTGAACGATCTCATTGAACCACCAGCTCGGCTTGCAGAGCCCCTGCCGTTTTCATGGCCTGCAGGATTGCGATAATTCCGATGGGCTTCAGCCCCATCCTGTTGAGGGCGGTCACGAGCTCACGCAGATTGGCGCCGCGAGCGATTTGTACGTTGCCGCCCGCTTCGTTGACATCGACTTGCGTATCGGGAACGACGACTGTTTCGCCCCTGTTCGAGAACGGCGCCGGCTGCGAAACCTTGGGCGTCTCGGTCACGCGCACGGTTATGTTGCCGTGGGCGACAGCAACAGTCGAAATGCGGACTTCGCTGCCGATGACGATCGTGCCGGTTCTCTCATCGATAACGACGCGTGCGGTTTGATCGGGATCGACCTCAAGCTCGCCGATTTCGGCGAGAAGGCGCGACGACATCATGCGCGGCGGCTTGCGGACCATCACCGACTGCTGATCTTTCGAGCGTGCTATCGGCATGCCATAACGATCTTTGGCGAAGGCGTTGATGACGTCCATTATGCGAACGGACGTCGTAAAGTCTGGGTTGCGGAGCTTGAATTCGAGCGGCATGTCCTCGTCGAAACCGCCCGGCGCGTCCTGCTCGACGATGGCGCCATCCGGAATCCTGCCGCGCGTCGGAATTCCCGACGTTATGGATTCGGCGGCGCCCTTCGCGAGATATCCTGAAATCGTGACCTGGCCTTGGGCCGCTGCATAGATTTTTTGATCTGCGCCAGCGAGCGGCGTCATGACGAGCGAGCCGCCGGCCAATGACTTGGCGTCGCCGATCGATGAAACGGTGACGTCGAAACGCGAGCCCTTCGAAGCAAACGGCGGGAGCTCAGCTGTGACCATGACGGCGGCGACGTTGCGCGTCCGCGGCTCATACTGCGATCCGCGAATGTTGACGCCCATGCGATCCAGCATCGCCTGTACCGACTGCTGCGTGAACGGCGAATTTCGCAGCGTATCTCCCGTACCGTTCAGGCCGACGACCAAGCCGTATCCGACTAGCTGATTGACGCGGATGCCTTTCAGGTCGGTGATATCTTTGATGCGCGTGCCGGCTTCGGCCGTGTGCACCAGGCCAAGAAAAAAAAAGAAGAGTGCAGCGGCCAATCTCATTGATCGTCCACCGTCAATGTCTGATCCGGCTTGATGCGCGCCTTGATTATCAGGCCCGTATCCGGATTGCGCACATTTATGATTTCGCCGGCCGAACCCGATTGAAGCGGGACGCCGACGCCGACGATCGATACGAAGCGCGACTCATAGATGAGCTTGTAGGTTTTGCCCTGCTTAATGAGATCCTGCGTTCGAACGGCCGATCCTGGAATGAGCTCTCCGGGAAGCAAGGTGCGGCGGGCAACCTTGCCCAGCAGCTCTCCCGAATCTTCGCCAAATACGGGCGGATTGTTCGGTGCGACCAGCAGCCGGCGCTCCACAAGCGCTTCCGTTGTGATGACGTCACCCGGATAGATGACAGCGCGAGGAACGAAGACCGTGCGGCCGCCTTCGTTTGCGTGCGCGACGACGGCCGCTGCGCAAATGGCAAGCAGCGCCGCTGCCGCGAAGCAGAGCCCTTCCCGCACGTTGCGCGCCGTCCACATCAGCGAATGTCCTTTGTGATGACGCTATACATATCGGAGGCTGCGGTGATGACCTTGGAGTTCATCTCGTAG
>JAEWCT010000353.1 GCA_023390485.1 Pseudomonadota bacterium | reverse complement strand
CTCGTTGGCTCCTTGGAGCATCGCGCGTGGGATTACTGTTTCAGGCATTTCCTCCAGACGGTCGCTCTCAAAGGGTCCCGAGCACGACCACACCACGAAATCCAAACGACAATATTACCGCAAGAGCGTTAAGTCATTCTTGCAGAGCCTTGCCACATCCCCGGTTGGGGGCTTGGAATTCGCGTCGCTTCTCTCTTCGAAGCTTGGCTGGAAGCTATGCAACGCCGCCCGTGAGTGACAAGCGAAAAGCATTTTGCGTCGCAGAAGCAAACGCCTGTCCGGCGTTGCTAGGAGGCCGACGATCCGAGCCTTCGCTGCTTCCGAATCCTCGGTTAACGGATCGTTCCCGCACCGTAGATCGGCAGACATTGCGCAAAAAGCCCCGCAAAATCGCAACTTTCGCGCCGACGAGACGTCGTTGTGGGCCCGCCCGCGAGGAGGAAAAAATCAGAGATGCGCCGCACAATAATGATCCAAAAATATTTGGCTTGCATTCGCCGCGACCTGAGGTTCCGCCGAAACCGGGGCGCAGAAGCGCTTTGAACTTCGTACCGGGCATCAGCAACACGGTTGCAATCAACCGGGAGCTATCGGGCCACCAGCTGTTTTCGAAAAAGTATTTCTGCGGTCCCCTCGGCAATGAGGCCGTCGATGGTCGCGATACGAACGAAGCCGTGCCGCTCGTAAAAAGCTTGGGCACCAACATTGAATTCGGACGCGGCGACCCAAAGATTTCGCGCGCCGTCAGCTTGTGCTGCACTCTCGAACCAGCCGAGCGCCGAGCGTCCGAGACCCCGCCGATGAAATGCCGGAAGAACCCCCAAGAACTGTAAATACGGTCCCCGGAACCATTTGCTCTGAATAACGATTGCGCCGGCGAGCGCTTGATCCGCCATGATTTGAAATCGCTGCGTGCCCGGTTCCTCTTCGGCCAAGAAGCCGGCGAGCCTCGCTGCGGTGTAGGCGTAATGCGCCCAGGGATCGATCCGTGCAAAGGCGCTTCCAAGGCTCTCCGCCGCCTCGGCCGTCATCGGGTGGAACGTAACCACTTGAGCATTTTCAAGCAAAGTGGGCACCGGTTTGCGTGAAGAAAATGCGATGAAACAAAGAAATATGGCGCTGGCCCGCATTGACACGCCGGAAGAGTTTCAGCGCCGGTTCGAAGTTTCCGATGAAGTTCGCGAAAAGCTGGAGACCTACGCTGCGCTCCTGAGGCGCTGGCAGAAAACCATCAACCTCGTCGCCCCGAGTACGCTCGACGAGATCTGGCACCGCCATTTCGCCGATAGCGCCCAGCTCTGGCGCTACCGCCCGGTAAAGGCCCAGGAAAATATCCAGACCTGGCTCGATCTCGGCTCCGGCGCTGGTTTTCCCGGTCTCGTCCTGGCGATCATGGCTTCCGAAACCGGCGGCACGCGCCACATACTGGTCGAGAGCGACAGCCGAAAGGCCGCATTCATGCGCGAAGTCGCCCGCGAAACCCGCGTTGCTGTGGACATTCTGGGCATGAGGATCGAAAATCCCGAGACTCAGGCTAAGGTAGGCAAGGCCGACTGCGTTACCGCGCGCGCTCTTGCACCACTTTCGCGACTGGTCGAGATCGCGGCACCTTATTTTGCGTCTTCTACGCTTGGCATGTTCTTGAAGGGCCGTGACGTTTCGGCCGAACTCGAGAACGCAGCTCGAGACTGGCAGTTTGCCTTTGAGCTGATTCCAAGCGTTACGGGAGAGGCCGGCCGCGTTGTGTTGCTCAAAGCGTTGAAGCCAAGGATGGAGGGATAAACCCGTGGCCGGCTACGTATCAGGCACGGGCGGTGCGAGCGCGGGACCGCGTGTCGTTGCTGTCTCCAATCAGAAAGGCGGCGTCGGCAAAACGACGACCGCGATCAATCTCGGCACCGCGCTGGCGGCCGTCGGCGAACGGGTTCTCATTCTCGACCTCGATTCGCAGGGCAACGCTTCGACCGGTCTCGGCGTCGACATCGAGCAGCGCTTCAAGACGACGTTCGACGTTTTGACGGGCAACGCTGCGATCCTTGAGACCGTCCTCAAAACGGCGGTCCCGAATCTCTTCATCGTGCCGGCGAACAGCGACCTCGTCGGCATCGACGCGGCGCTTGCGGCTGATCAAAACAAGGCGTTCAAGCTCCGCGACGCCATCACGGCAATGATCGGACATCTGCGCGCCCGCGATGCGGATCAGCAATTCACGTATGTGCTGATCGACTGCCCGCCGTCTCTCAATCTGCTGACGCTCAATGCGATGTCCGCGGCGCATGCGGTTCTGGTACCGGTTCAGTGCGAGTTCTTCGCGCTCGAAGGTATTTCGCAGTTGAAGGATTCCATCGAGCAGATCCGCGCGACGCTCAATCCGCGTCTCGAAATTCAAGGCGTCGTCCTGACGATGCATGACGCGCGCACGTCTCTGTCACGCGAAGTCGCCGATAACGTCCGCGCCTTCTTCGGCAACAAGGTCTACGACACGGTCATTCCGCGGAACACCCGCATCGCCGAGGCACCGTCGCACGGGAAGCCCATCCTTCTCTACGATTACGATTGCCCGGGCAGCCAAGCCTATATCCGGCTCGCCACCGAAATCATGGAGCGCGAGCGGCGATACAAGGCCGCCTAAACAGCTAGAAAACCGCCGGATCAAAACGACAAACCGACAAGCAGGGGACTGATAAGCATATGAACTCGATGGTGCCGAAGAGCCGCCTGGGCCGTGGCCTTGCCTCTCTCATCGGAGAACCGGCACCTCTCGGACATCGCCTTCCGCCCGAGGGCGAGCAGCGCATGGTCTCGATCGCCGAGGTCAAATCGAGCCCGCTCAATCCGCGTAAGGATTTCCGCGACGATGAACTCGCGGAGCTGGCGGAGTCTATCCGCACCAAGGGCCTCGTCCAGCCGATCGTCGTCAGACCGAACGGAATGTCGGGCGGCTACGAGATCGTCGCCGGTGAACGCCGATGGCGCGCGGCGCAGAAGGCCGGGATGCACACCATCCCCGTGATCATCCGCGAGCTCACCGACCGCGAAGTCCTTGAGCTCGCGATCATCGAGAACGTCCAGCGTCAGGACTTGAACGCAATCGAAGAAGCGTCGGGTTATCGCGAACTCGTTGAACGCTTCGATTACAGCCAGGAGCAGCTCTCCGAAATCATCGGCAAGAGCCGCAGCCACGTCGCCAACACGCTCCGGCTTTTGAAGCTCCCCGCGCCCGTCCAGTCGCTCGTCCAGCAGGGCCAGCTGACGGCCGGTCACGCCCGCGCTCTGATCGGCCGCACCGACGCTGAATCGCTGGCGAAGAAGATCATCGACGACAGCCTGAACGTCCGCGACGTCGAAGCGCTCGTTCAGCAGACCTTCGGCCAAGAAGGCCCGACCGGCGGCAACCGGCGTGCGCGCGATAAGGACGCCGACACGAAGGCCTTCGAGAAAGAACTGACCGATCTTTTGGGCTTGAAGGTCGAAGTCCGGCGCGGTTCTGGTGAAACCGGCACCCTTACGATCCGGTACGGCAACTTCGACCAGCTGGACTACATCCGCCAACGCCTTGGCGGAGGTTGAGTTTTTAAGCTTTCTATCGCAATTTTAGAGCCGCCGCTTGACGCTCCCGCGGCGGCTTGATGCTGTGCGTGCCAAGGGGCTCGTGCGCTCGCGCCCAATTGAGCTAGAGCATTTTCAAGCAAAGTGGGCACCGGTTTGCGTAAAGAAAATGCGATGAAACAAAGAGATAAAGCGTCGGTCCTGATGATATCAGGACCGGGACGCTCGAGACACAAACATGAGTGATGTGAATACGTTGGAGCGTCTTGCCGCGCTCGTCCACTCGCGGCGTTCCGACACGAGTGGAAAGTCCTATACATCTCAACTGTTGACCGCCGGCACCGAGCGCTGCGCCAAGAAGTTCGGCGAAGAAGCGGTGGAGGCCGTCATTGCGGCCTTGGGAACCGATACGACTGCCCTCAAGGCCGAAGCGGCGGATGTGCTTTATCACCTCCTCGTCCTGCTCGAATCCCGCAACGTCACTCTTCAGGAGGTCCTGAAGGTTCTGGAGGGACGCATGGGCACTTCGGGACTTGAAGAAAAGGCCTCCCGGACCCGAGGCGCATCGTGAAAACGCGCGCCGCGGCCCGCAAGAAGGCAAAGGCGCAACCGCTGGCGGAGGCGCCCGCCGAGGCGCGTCGCCCGGAAGGTGTCCCCTTCTCCCCCTACCGCGTCTTTACGCGTGAGGAGTGGGCGAGACTTCGTGCCGATACGCCGATGACGCTGAAGCCGAATGAGCTCGAGCAGCTCTCGGGCATCATCGAGGAGCTTTCGGTCGACGAGGTCGAGCAGATCTATTTGCCTCTGTCGCGCCTTCTCAATCTCTACGTCGCCGCCGCGCAAAAACTGCATTCGGTCAGCTCGGAATTCCTCGGGCGCAAAGATACGAAAGTCCCCTTCATCATCGGCGTCGCGGGGTCCGTGGC
>JAEWCT010000281.1 GCA_023390485.1 Pseudomonadota bacterium | reverse complement strand
GCGACGCTCGCATCGTCGAGCTTGAGCGCGATGGGATTTGGCGGGTCCGGCGTAGCTCTGGCCCAGTCGGTTCGGCTCTATAAGCTCGCCGGCGCCAAGGAAACCCGGAACACTTGTACCTACTGCTCTGTCGCGTGCGGCATCCTGATCTACACGACGGGTGACGATTCGAAGAATTCACACGGCCATATCATGCACATCGAGGGTGATCCGGACCATCCGGTGAACCGCGGCACGCTTTGCCCGAAGGGTTCGGCCCTCCTCGACGTCGTGCATTCGCCCGGGCGGCTGCAGGTTCCGAAATATCGGGCGCCCGGCACCAATGAATTCAAAGAGGTCTCCTGGGATTTCGCGCTCGATCGCATCGCGCGGTTGATGAAAGACGATCGCGACGCGCATTTCATTGCGAAGAACGAGCAAGGCGGAACCGTCAACCGGTGGCTGACGACCGGCATGCTCGCGGCATCAGCCTCATCGAACGAAACCGCGATCCTGACATGGAAGGTGGCCCGCGCGTTCGGCATGCTTGTCTTCGACAACCAGGCCCGTGTCTGACACGGACCGACGGTAGCCAGTCTGGCTCCAACATTCGGTCGCGGCGCAATGACCAACACTTGGCAGGATATCAAGAATGCCAACGTGATCATTGTCATGGGCGGCAATGCCGCCGAAGCGCACCCCTGCGGCTTCAAGTGGGTTATTGAAGCCAAGATCCATAACGGCGCCAAGCTCGTCGTCGTCGATCCGCGCTTTACGCGCACGGCGTCGGTCGCCGATTTTTACGCGCCGATCCGGCCGGGAACGGACATCGCGTTCCTATCGGGTGTTATCCGATATCTTTTGGAAAAGGATCAGATCCAGCACGAATATGTGCGCGCCTATACCAACGCCAGTTTGATCGTCAAAGAGGGCTTCAGCTTCAAAGAAGGTCTCTTCAGCGGCTACAACGCCGAGACCCATAGCTATGACAAGACCGACTGGCAATACGAGCTCGACGATCAAGGCTTCGCGAAGATCGACGATACGTGGCAAAATCCGCGTTGCGTCATCAATCTCATGCGCCAGCACGTCGATCGCTACACGCCGGAAATGGTTAGCCGTATCTGCGGCACGCCGATCGATAAATACCTTACCATTTGCGGCCTGATCGCGGGAACTTCCCTTCCCGACAAGGCAATGACCAGCCTTTTTGCTCTCGGCTGGACGCAACATTCCGTCGGTTCGCAGAACATTCGCACGATGGCGATGGTGCAGCTTCTGCTCGGCAACATCGGCGTCGCCGGCGGCGGCATGAACGCTCTGCGCGGCCATTCCAACATTCAGGGACTGACCGACGTTGGGCTGCTATCGAACCAGATCCCCGGCTATATGACCTTGCCGAAAGATCAGGAGCAGACGTTCGACGATTACATGAAGACGCGGCAGTTCAAGGCGCTGCGTCCGAACCAGATGAGCTACTGGCAGAACTATCGCAAGTTCTTCGTCAGCTTCCAGAAGACCATGTTCGGCGATGCGGCGACCGCCGAAAACAATTGGGCATACGACCTTCTGCCGAAGCTCAATGTTCCGATGTACGACATCATCAAAGCCTTCGAGATGATGGTCCATGGCGAGATCAACGGTTACATCTGCCAGGGCTTCAATCCGCTGCAGGCGTTCCCCGAAAAGAACAAGATCCGGCGCGGATTGAGCAAGCTCAAGTATCTTGTCGTCATGGATCCGCTCGACACGGAGACGTCGCGGTTCTGGGAAAACGTTGGGCCGCTCAACCCGTCCGATCCTGCGAAAATAGAGACCGAAGTCTTCCAGTTGCCGACGACTTGCTTCGCCGAGGAAGACGGGACGCTCGTGAATTCCGCGCGCTGGCTGCAATGGCATTGGAAAGCCGCCGAACCTCCCGCGAAAGCAAAATCCGATATCTGGATCATGGCCGGCATTTTCCACCGGATGCGCGAGCTTTACCGCAAAGAAGGCGGTGCCTTCCCAGATCCCATTCTGAAGCTCACATGGAATTACACCGATCCCGTCGAACCGAGCCCAGACGAGTTGGCGAAGGAAATGAACGGGAGGGCGCGCGCCGACCTCAAGGACGCTTCAGGAGCGATCGCAGTCAAGGCGGGCCAGCAGCTCGATAGCTTCGCGCAGCTTCGCGACGACGGCACGACCGAAAGCGGCTGCTGGATTTTCACGGGTTCCTACACCGAGAAGGGCAACATGATGGCCCGTCGCGATCCCCACGATCCGCGCGACCAGGGCATCACGCCGGATTGGGCATGGTCTTGGCCGGCCAACCGGCGAATTCTCTACAATCGCGCCAGCGCGGACCTTGCGGGCAATCCGTGGAATCCCGCCAAGCCGATCATCCAATGGGACGGAAGCCGATGGGTCGGCATCGACGTTCCCGATTACGGCCCGACCATCAAGCCGTCGGACGGCGTCGGCCCCTTCATCATGAACGCGGAAGGAACGGGCCGCTTCTTCGCGCTCGATCAGATGGTGGACGGACCGTTCCCAGAGCATTACGAGCCGATGGAATCGCCGGTTGAAAACCTGCTTCATCCGAACGTTCAGAACAATCCGGCGGCGCGCGTGTTCGCCGACGATCGCGCCGACTTCGGTACGTCGGAACAGTTTCCCTATGTGGGAACCACCTACCGGCTGACCGAGCATTTCCACTTCTGGACGAAGCATGCCCTGATCAATGCAATTCTGCAGCCGCAGGAATTTATCGAGATCGGAGAAATCCTCGCGAACGAAAAGGGCATCGCGAACAACGGCTGGGTTCGCGTGAGTTCGAAACGTGGACACATGATCTGCAAAGCGTTCGTCACCAAACGGATCAAGCCGATGACGGTCGCAGGAAAGCCGACGCACGTCATCGGCGTTCCCCTCCATTGGGGGTTCACGGGGCTGGCGAAGAAGGGCTACGGCGCGAACATTCTCACGCCGTCGGTCGGAGATGCCAACACGCAGACGCCCGAATTCAAAGCGTTCCTCGTGAATATCGAGCCGAGCAACGGACCTGAAGGCGAGGTCTGACGGAGTCGTCGATGACGAATTATCAATCGCAGAACTTCATCCGGATATCGGCAACGACGATGACGCCGCCGGCCACGCGCAATCACGAAGCGGAGATGGCGAAGCTTATCGACGTCACCCGGTGCATCGGCTGCAAAGCCTGCCAAGCGGCGTGCATGGAGTGGAACAATCTCAGGGGCTCCGTCGGGACATTTAACGGCACGTTAGAAAATCCCGCGGATCTCGATCCTCATACGTGGACGCTGATGAGGTTCACGGAGCATGAAAACGACAAGGGCGATCTCGAGTGGCTGATCCGAAAAGACGGCTGCATGCATTGCGAGGATCCTGGCTGCCTCAAGGCGTGCCCGGCGCCAGGGGCGATCGTGCAGTACGAAAACGGAATCGTCGATTTCGTCAGCGAGAACTGCATCGGTTGCGGGTTTTGCGTGAAAGGATGCCCTTTCAACATCCCGCGCATCAGCCAAGTCGATCACAAGTCTTACAAATGCACGCTGTGCTCGGACCGCGTGGCCGTTAACCTGGAGCCTGCCTGCGTGAAGGCGTGTCCAACCGGCGCGATTTTGTTCGGCTCGAAGCAGAACATGACCGACTGGGCCGGCGAGCGCGTCGAAGATCTCAAATCGCGTGGCTTTGCGAATGCCGGCCTTTACGATCCGCCAGGCGTCGGCGGTACGCATGTCATGTACGTTCTGCACCACGCGGACACACCGTCGATCTACTCCGATTTGCCTGAAAATCCGAAGATCAGCGCCACGGTGGAATTCTGGAAGGGGCTCATCAAGCCGGTGGCACTTGCAAGCTTTGCAGCTGCGGTCGTCACGGGCTTCATGCATTGGGTCATCGCCGGACCGAACGAAGTTCAGCCTGAAGACGAAGAGGCGGCAGACCGCATCATCGAAGGGAAGAACGCACCGAAATCGTCACCGGAGCTTCCGACATGACACGGCCGCGCGGAACGTTGATCAGAAACGATACGGCGACGCGGATCAATCACTGGATCACCGCGCTCTGCTTCGTGCTGTTGGTGATTTCGGGTCTTTCGATGTTCCATCCGGTGCTTTATTGGCTTTCGGCATTCTTCGGCAGCGGCCAGTGGGCGCGGCAATCCCATCCCTGGATCGGCGTCGTGCTGCTCCTCAGCTATGGCGGTCTCATCATTCAGTTCTGGCGCGACAATCTCTGGAACATGGACGATGTCAGGTGGATGATGGCGATAAGACGTGTGCTTACCAACGACGAGGAAGGCGTTCCGGAAGTCGCTCGCTTCAATGCCGGACAGAAGTTCGTATTCTGGTCGATGGCAATCCTGGTTCCGGTTCTCTTCATCACCGGCCTCATCATCTGGGAATATTATTTTGGAACGTGGACTTCCATCCCAACTCAACGCGCCGCGCTTCTCATTCATTCATTGTGCGCGATCGCCGCAATTCTCGTCTGGATCGTTCACGTTTATGCGGCAATCTGGGTGCGCGGCTCGATGCGGGCGATGACGCAAGGGTACGTGACGCCCGGTTGGGCTTGGCGACACCATCGCAAGTGGTTCCGGTCGCTCGTGGCGACGGGCTCATCAGGCCCGAGACCGAACGACGTAAGACGCGAGGCGGGTGAATGAAGCAAGGCGGCGCACCTCCGAGCGGCAAGTGGGTCGGCAATCCGCAAGGCGGCGTGAAGACTCCGGAACCGCTGATCTTGCCAAATCCCGCGACACGTTTTGCCGATACCGCTTCCCGGCTGAGAGCGTTGGCGGACGGCCATCCAATGGCCGAATGGCTGATGTTCATGGCCGCCTTATCGGAAGCTCAACACGCAGCCGCGACGACGTTGGCGCCGTTGCCGGTGATCGATCGATCGCTGGTCGATCGATCGGTGGCAGGACGGATGCCACCCCTTGCGGCCGATGGGCATCATCGCAATTCGGCTTGGCGCGACGGTCTCGTCGTGCTTCTCGACGGGCTCGAGGCTTCCTCGCTTCGCGCGCCTGCGCGTGAGGCGGTCGAGAAGTTACGCGGCGCGCCGACGGACGACATCGAGGATCTCGCGGACGATTTTCTTCGCGGTTCCGTCAGCAGCGGCGACGTTGGCGCCACTCTCTACGTCGCCGCGGCGCTTCAGGTTTATTTCACACGCCTCGCCGGATCGCTCGATGCTTCGGCATTGCGTCTGCTGCCGCAACGGGGCCTTTGCCCGTGTTGCGGCTCGACGCCGGTTTCGGGAACGATCACGGCTTCGGGAGACGCGCCCGGGATACGTTACCTTTATTGTTCGCTCTGCTCGACGGCGTGGAACCATACTCGTGCAATTTGCATCACATGCGAGAGCACGCGGCGCGTTTCACTGAAGGAGATCGAGGGCGGACCAGGCATCGTCAAGGCGGAGACCTGCGACGATTGCCAGACCTATGCGAAGATGATCTATCAGGCCAAGGACACGAAGGCCGATCCTTACGCAGACGATCTCGCTACGCTCGATCTCGACATCATGGTCGGGGAAGCCGGCTGGGCGCGGCATGCTCCCAATCCCATGCTCCTCATCGGCTAGAGTGATCTCATATCCTTAAGCCGACGGCGATCAGGCCGGCGACGATGCCAAAAATCACGACTCCGCCTGCAACAGTCAGAAGTGTTTGCAGGCGGAACGACCCGCTGACCATTGCAAGGGAGGGCAAGCTCACCGGCGGCAGTGTCATCAATAGCGCGGCCGCAGGCCCCACGCCCATGCCGAGTGCGAGCATCGCCTGAATGATCGGCACCTCGCCCGCCGTTGGGATCACGAACAGCATTCCGACAACCGCGAACGCCACGATCCAGCCGAGACTGTTGTCGATGCCGGGGCTGATTTCGGGGAATAGGAACGCGCGCGCCGCTCCGAGCAGCAAGACGAGGACGATGTATTCCGGGATGAGGCTTACAGACATACGAACGAAAATTTCAATCCAGCGGACGAATGCGTTCGGCGTGGTCACGCCGGGAATTTCTGATGCAGCCGCGAGCGCGGCGACGTGATCTTCGGCTGCTGCGGCTTCCTTCGGCGTCACCATCAGGTTGGTGATGAAGCCGAGACCGAACACCATCGGGATTCCCAAAAGAATGCGGAGCGCTGTCCAATTCCAACCGAGAACGAACCCCATGAATACGAGCGTTGCGGGGTTGAGCGCCGTATTGCCGAGCCAGAAGGCGATCGCGGCGCCGGGAGACGCCTTCCGTTCGCGCAACCCGACGACGACAGGCGCGGCGCAGCACGTGCACATCATGCTCGGAACGGAGAGAATACCTGCGACCGCGACGGTGCCGAAGTTCCTCTTGCCCAGTATGCGTGCAATCCAGTCGGCCGGTAGAAGCGCCTGGACGCCTGAGCCCAGCAGCAAGCCGAGCGCCATCGCCTGCCAGATGGCTTTGCCGTAGGCCAAGGCGTAGCTGAACGCCGCGTCCCATGAAGCTGCCGGCGGGGCCGCAGCCGTGCCCATCAATATCGAAGTACCGATCGAATGTTGGTTGGCCGCAACGAACGCGCGGTTATAATATGGAAACCATTTTACGTAGAAAAGCCCGACGATTGCTATCGTCAAGAAGACGGCCCACCTCAGTGTCATTTCAGATTGACGAGTGACGTTCATCGATTTCTCCAACGGCACTTCAGGAAAAACATTTCTGCAATGGCGTATGCGGAGCGTCTATCTATATCCTAGCGTCAGAGACTATAAATTTTTATTGTTCTTCTCACTGCGAATTAAGCCTCGTTTCCCTTGAGGCACGGAAAATGCTCGGACCTGTCATTCGCTTGACGGAATTGGCGCATGGAGGCGGCTGCGGGTGCAAGCTCGCACCTTCTGTCCTGCAGCATTTGCTTGTCGGCCAGCCGAGCACTCGACCGTTCGCGCTGCTTCTGGTCGGCACAGAAACCGGTGACGACGCCGCTGTCTGGCGCATCGATGATGATCAATGCGTCGTGGCGACGACCGACTTCTTCATGCCGATGGTGGATGACGCGCGCGACTTCGGGCGCATTGCCGCCGCCAATGCCATTTCCGACGTCTACGCCATGGGCGGGCGGCCCATCATGGCGCTGGCAATCCTCGGTATGCCGCTCGACAAGCTGCCGGTCGAGACGGTGCGGGAGATTCTTGCAGGCGGCGCCTCCATATGTTCCGAAGCCGGAATTCCTGTTGCGGGCGGGCATTCGATCGACACGCCCGAACCGCTCTACGGGCTGGCGGTGATCGGGCTCGCGAAGCCACAGAACATTCGCCGGAATGCGGGCGCACGTCCCAGCGATGCTCTCATTCTGACCAAAGGCATCGGCGTCGGCATCTATTCGGCGGCATTCAAGAAATGCGCGCTTCCCCCGGACGCCTACGCCGAGATGATCGCGTCGACGACTTTGCTCAATCGCATTGGCTTTGCCTTGGGCGAGAACCCGCACGTTCACGCCATGACGGACGTAACCGGCTTCGGCCTTCTCGGACATGCTCTCGAAATGGCGCGCGGAAGCGGCGTCAGCATCAACATCGCTTACGATCGGATTCCTTTTCTAGCATCCGCGCGAGCCCTCGCCGAGGCGGGATTTGCGACCGGCGCATCGGGGCGCAACTGGACGAGCTACGGTCACGAAGTGCTCTTGACGGAGACCCTGCCGAAAACAGCGCGCGTACTTCTAACCGATCCGCAGACATCGGGCGGTCTTCTCATCGCCTGCGCACCGGAGCATGCGGAAGACTTACGCAATTCCATCGAAGCGGCCGGGCATCCGAACGCGCGCATCATCGGCTCCGTTCTGGCCGGAAATCCGCAGATCACTATTTCCTGACGCGCATCAGGCCGGCTTTTTTGGAAAGGTTGGCGGAGGCGAATGGGAGTCGAACCCACCTGGGACAGGCTCGCTGCCCCACTCGGATTTGAAGTCCGAACGTCCCACCGGGGACGATTCACCTCCGTACGTATCGACTGACGAAAGCACGGGGTTTCCAAACAAGTCCAGCCGGTGCTCATTCATGCGCCGCAGATCGCCCTTGCGCAGCGTGACGCCGTGACGATCGAAAAACTCCAAAATCTGAATTGCAACCTTGCGGCCGTTGTCGAGCCGATCGCGAAGATCGGCGGCATTGAAGGTTCGGGTTTCCGCCTGTGCTGCAATGCTGGCGGCGATAGCGACGATCTCGCGGACGGTTTCGCGAAGAAAGAAGTGGTCGTGCGCTACCTCATCGACCCAGCCCAGTCGGCCGGCGAGCTTCAGCAGACGGCGGACATCTCGCTCGGCGCGCCCGGTTGTGCCGGCGATGTCGCGCACTCTCGGAGGGCGGAAGCGATCTTCGCCGCCGAGGAGCGCGACGATCGCTTTCCACGCCGCTTCGTCATCGGGCGCGAAACGCACGTGATGGGACGCGAGGCGTACGAAGGCGCCGTCGAGTGCGATGGCGCCGTCAGTCGACAACTTCTGGACGGCGGCGACGAATGCCGGCTTGGCCAAGCGCGGCTCGAGCATCAGGCGCAGCTGCTCACGCCCAATACCTTGCAGATCGGGGTTCGCAGCATGATACGCCGCAACGTGCTCGTGCGTGCTTGCCGCAAAGGACACCCATCGCTCTCGTGATAAGGCCGTGCGTGCGTCGCGGGCTTCCAAGACCATCAGGTTAGCTTCGGACGCAAGCTCATCGACTTGTCCGTCAGAAAGCGTCCGGTCGCGCGCAAACGCCGTCAGCTCGACGGTGAAGGGCGGCGCATCGAGCAATGCCGATAGAGCGGCCCGCGGATCGCCGATGGCCAATGCGGCGCGCCGGGCTTGCCGTTCCGGCGTTCGCCGCTTTCGCGCGGGCGCACGGAGATCGATGAACTTGCCTCCGCCGATCGTGCGTTGCGCCGAGACGTCGCGCAGAACGAAGCGATCTGGGACACCCGCCGCTATCGGCTGCTCGAGAACAAGTTGTACGTTGGCCGACTCGCCGGGGCGAAGCGATTTATCGTCGAGCAGAACGATGCGTGCGCCGACTTCTGCGGAAGCATGATGCAAGCGCACGGGAAACCATTGGCCGATAGATTTCGGTTCTGATGGCAATATCCGCAAGACGGCGTCGATGCGATTGGACGGCGCGTGAAGTGCGGGATCTAGCACGACGTCGCCACGACGTATTGCATCTTTGTGAATGGCTGGTCCGGCGAGATTGAGCGCGCAACGATCACCGGCTCGTCCGGCCTCGGCTGGCCGGTTTTGCGCATGAATCGAGCGGACGCGTGCCTCCAATCCGGACGGGCTCAGCTGAACCCGATCACCGACGCGGACAGAGCCTGAAAGAATGGTGCCAGTCACGACGACGCCGACGCCGGAGAGCGTGAAAACGCGGTCGATGGCGAGACGAAAGCGTCCCTCCGCCGAGCGCGCGTGGATCATAGAAGCGGCGGCAATGAGATAGTCGCGGAGTTCATCGATGCCGCGTCCCGTCATGGCGGAAACGGCCAGAACGTCAGCGTTCGCAAGCACGTTGCCTGAAGCCGTTCCTTTGATCTCCCTCGTAACTTCGCCGATGCGCTCGTCACCGACGAGATCGGCCTTCGTCACGACGATTACGCCGTTGCCGATGCCGAGAAGATCAAGGATCGCGAGGTGCTCCAGCGTTTGCGGCTTCACCCCGTCGTCGGCCGCGACGGTCAACAATGCAAAGTCGATACCGCTCGCGCCGGCAAGCATCGTGTGGACGAAACGCTCGTGGCCCGGCACGTCGATGAAACCAAGTATTCCGCCATCGGCCGTCGGCAAATATGCGAAACCAAGATCGATCGTGATACCCCGCGCCTTCTCTTC
>JAEWCT010000227.1 GCA_023390485.1 Pseudomonadota bacterium | reverse complement strand
CTACATGGCCGATCACGACGGCCTCGCACGTGCCGCTGCCGTAGCAGTCGTTTTCGGCGTCGTCGCCTATCTCTCTGCCGCTTTCACCCAAAATAGCGATGGCATAGCGACGGTTTGGCCGGCCAACGGAATTGCACTCGCGGCCGTCATTCTCGCACGGCGGCAATGGCGCCGCCATCAGATCATTGCACTGACGCTCATCGCCAATATCGCCGCCAATTTCTTGGCCCACCGGGGTCTCGCATCGAATATCGGCTTCGCCTTATCGAATACGTTCGAAGTGTATGTCGCCTTCCACGTTCTGAGACTCATGGAAGCCGAACCGTTCGAATTCCGCAGAGTTCGCTTCCTCAAGTCATTTTCAATCGCCGCCGTTGCGGGCTCGGTCATTGCCGCAGCAATTGCAACTTTCATCGTCGCGATAACGTACGAGCCCATCACGCTGCATGTCTTCACATCATGGCTGTTTGCCGATTTGCTCGGCCTGCTAACGGTGACACCGGCGATCGTCCGCCTCCGTCAGTCTCAGCTGTCGCCCTCCTGGACGGCTCCGAACTGGGAAACCTTTGCGCTTTTCGCGACGCTCTCGGCGACGATGGTTCTGGTTGTAGGGCTGCCGCAGCCCTTTCTCGCATTTCTCATCATGCCGGTGCTCGTGCTGATCGCATGCCGCCTCGGCCCCAACGCGACATCGGCGGCAACGCTGCTGATGTCGGCCGCCGTTCTTGCTTGCACGGCCGGCGGCCTCGAAGGCGGCCAGCACATCACGGCGTTCGCCGTGCTGACCGATATCCAGTTGATGCAGCTCTTGATCCTCACCGCCTTCCTGACGGTCATGCCGCTCGCCGAAACGATCGATTCACAGGCCCGCCTGCAGGAGCGCCTCTCTGCCGAGATCGCACTGCGCGATGAACTGAACGATCACCTGCAAGCTCAGGAACAAGCGATTTCCACGCAGAAGTCGGAACTCGAGAAGGCCCACAGCCGGCTGAAAGAAGCGATCGAAATCCTTCCCGAAGGCATCGTCATCCTCGACGCCGACAACCGCTACGTCGCCTGGAATAAAAAGTATGCCCAGATCTATCACCGGGCCATCGATACCATCGTCGTCGGCCGCAGCCTTGAAGAGGCCGTGCGCATCGGCCTCGATCGCCAGATGTATCCTGAAGCGTTCGGGCGTGAAGAAGCCTGGCTTGCCGAACGTCTCAAAAATCTACGCACCCCCGCCGCTCCGCATGAGCAGCTCCTCGACGATGGCCGCTGCTATCTGATCGAGGAATGCCGCACGAGCGAAGGCGGCCTCATTAGCTTGCGCATCGACATCACCGAGATGAAGCAGCGCGAAGCTTCGATCCGGCTTCTGTTCGAGAACAATCCGCTACCGATGTTCGTCGTCAGCCGCGAGCGGATGGCAATCCTCGCCGTCAACAATGCGGCCGTTTCTCACTACGGCTATACGCGGCGGGATTTCTCGCGCCTGTCGCTCCGCGATATTCAGAACGGCGAGCTTCTCCTGCCGTTTGAAGGCAACGTCCAGAACACCGGTCAAACCGATGATCCCCAGCTCTGCAAGCATTATCGCCGCGACGGCCGTTCGATGGAGGTCGAAGTCTACGGCCGGCCGCTCGTGCACGAAGGCCGCGACGCCCTGCTGATCGCCGCAATCGACGTAACGGAGCGCCGAAAGGCTGATCGCAAGGCGGCCTACATGGCCCGCCACGACGCGCTGACATCGCTTCCCAACCGCCACCTGCTCGCCGAACGCATGCAGCTTGCCATGGCGCGCGCCAAGCGCGGCGACCGCATGGCGCTCCTGCTCGTCGACCTCGACAATTTCAAGGTCGTGAACGACACGCTCGGTCACGCTGCCGGCGATGAGCTGTTGCAGGTCATGGCGGACCGGCTGAAGAAAACGCTGCGCGAAACCGACACTGTGGCGCGGCTCGGCGGTGACGAATTCGCCGTTCTGGTCGTCGATCTCGATCACCCCTCGAGCGCCACGAAGCTGGCGCAGCGTCTGATAGGGATCCTGAACGAGCCCGTGCGCATCGGCACCAAGGACGTGGTGTGCGGAGGCAGCGTCGGCATCGCCATGGCCCCGGACCATAGCTGCGATCCGATCGAGCTTTTCCGCCTTGCCGATCTCGCGCTCTACGCCGCCAAAGAAGATCAACGTGGAACCTACCGGCTTTTCGAGCGCGAGCTCGACGCCAAGGTCAAGGCGCGCAATCTCCTCGAAACCGAGGTGCGCGAAGCCATCAACAACAACGAGTTCGAACTCCACTATCAACCGATCTTCTGCGTGAAGACGATGGCGCCGGTCGGAGCCGAGGCGCTGCTTCGCTGGAGACATCCGCGTCTCGGCCTTGCCTCTCCCGCGGATTTCATTCCGATCGCGGAAGAAATCGGCATGATCGCCGATCTCGGCGCGAAAGTTCTCCGCCAGGCCTGCAAGGAAGCGATGTCGTGGCCGGAGCACACGAGCATATCGGTGAACGTCAGCGCCATCGAGCTCGAAGCGGAAAGTTTCGTCGATACCGTGAAAATGGCGCTCGCCGAGTCCGGACTGCCGAGCCACCGCCTCATCATCGAGGTCACCGAATCCACGATCATGAAGGACGTCCAGCTCGCGACCCATATCCTGCGTCAGGTCTGCGACTTGGGCGTCGAAATCGCGATGGACGACTTCGGGACGGGCTACTCTTCGCTCAGCTCTCTGACGAAGGTCCCCTTCCAGAAAATCAAGATCGATCGATCGTTCGTCCGCGACCTTGCGATTTCGATGGAGGCGCGCGCCATTCTGTCGACGATAGTCGAGCTTGCCCGCACGCTCGGCATGCGCACGACGGCGGAGGGCGTCGAAACCGCCGAACAGTTCGAGATCGTCAAGGATTACGGCTGCACGCTAGCGCAAGGGTTCCTCTTCCACCAGCCGCAGCCCGCCGAAAGCATTCGCGAAATATTCGCGGCTCCGCAGGATATTCAGAAGAACGCGGCCTAACGTTCCAACGAAACTTCACACCGCGAGCCGCAAAACACGGGCTACGTCGGATGCGAATTTCTTTTGGTCAATCCTCCAAACGGCGGATGTCAACGCGGGTTTGCTGCGGTAGCTAACGCACATTGCATCTACCTATGTATTCTAGCGTATGATTGCACAGGGCCGCTTTTGTTGCAGTTTTATGACGGCGACAAAGGCGGCCCCTTTGCCTTCCTCGATCAATCCGATAGACCGTCGCTCGCCAGCGCATGCTGAACCTTTCAGCACGAACGCGCGTCAATCAACCTTTGGCGATGCGTTGAAAGCCGTCTTGCTTGCATCGACGGGAACGCGGCGCGTGCTGCAGTTCGCGCGAGAGATGAAAACCTTGACGCCGTCTTCCCTCACTCCGGCGACGCGATCGCCCGAATGCACAGCAGAAGCGACATGCTCGCAGACATCACGCGCCATCCACTGCGTCTGGATTTCGCCGTTCTCAAGCGTTGCAACGAGCAGCGATCTGCTGTCGAGAGCAACAGGTGTTTCCTGGCGTGAAGAATGGTCCGGCGTTGTCGGCAAGCCCGCCGTGCCGCTCGCGGACGCGATGAGAACTACGGACGCAACGATTTTCGGGGCCGTCGTACCAAACATAACTCAATCTCCCACTACTTCGCTTAAAGCAGCATGGAAGATCGGCTTCCGCCAACCGCACGTGCACCGGATTCCCACACAAAACGAATAGTCCACAAGACGCTGTGCAAAACCCGCCATTGCTCTCTTGGCTCGGCACACAAGCGCGCAAAAGAAAGCCCGGCTCTTTCGAGACCGGGCAATCCATCGAAACTTATGTGGCCTTAGTCGCAATAGCGATAGCCGTGGCGCCAGTAGCAATCGCCATAAGCGTCTGCAGCGGCCGCACCAACGATCGCTGCGCCGATACCGAGAGCGATCCACCGGCCATTGTGCCAGTATCCGCGCCCGCGGTGATGGCCATAGCGATAGCCACGGTCATATCCGTGCGCGTAATGGCGGCCGCCGTTGTAATGACGGCCCGGGCCTGCATCGGCCGTGGTTGCAAAAGTTGCGAGCGGCAATGCAGAGGCCAGCGCCGCGGCAAGACCAATAAATTTTCTCATTGCATGACTCCTTTTTGGCGGGCGCTTCCCGCCGCGCTGATACCGACCCAACACGTGTGGAGCCGTTTTGGTTTCCACTTTTCTTTGCGTCGTTGTTCAATTTGAATATGGGAAGAGAATTGAAGCGCGGCAGGAGGCTTTACGCCGCGATAAATGCGGACGAATTCCGCCGCTATTCATCCGCCATTCACATTGGGAATGCGGGATCGTTCGCTCGGGATTTCGAGAGCACAACTTGAATACTCAAGTGCTCCGAAGCGTCATTTGCCGAAAGCGGGCGTGCGCCAACAACCGCTTCATCGGCACCGGTCGAACAGAGAAGCATCAATACCGGCGGTACCGCCGGGAATAATAATAATGTTCAGGTCTTCCGTTACCGCACGCTGGGCTTCTCGTACCACTCTCGCAGCCGTAGCGGTGAAGCAGCTCAGCGTCGCGGGCATTTGTCGGCCCTCCGGCGCGTGCATTGGCGCGGGCCGCCTCTAACTCCGTTGCTTCCCCGCCTCCCCCGGCATTGGCCGGTACCGCTGCGGCCAGCATGGCCATTCCGCCCACTATCACCATCAATCGAGACATGGCTACACCTCCAGACTTCGAGTGTAAGTCGGGTCCGGGAATAAGAATTCAAGCCGTCAGCACATAAACAAAATCATCGCCTAGCGTCGAAACCGCGTTTACCTTTCAAGGCGGACATGCCCGCCGAAGGAGCTCGGACCATGCTCGCGCAAATCCTTCTGATCATCCTGCTGATATACGCCTCCGTATGCGTGCGAATTCTTCGCCAATACGAACGCGGAGTCGTTTTCGTGCTCGGAAAATTCAGCGGCGTCAGAGGTCCGGGCCTCATTGTTCTTGTGAGCCCGTTTCAAACGAT
>JAEWCT010000204.1 GCA_023390485.1 Pseudomonadota bacterium | reverse complement strand
CGTGCGGACGATTGTTCCCAGGTTGCCGGGGTCGCGATTTTCCTCGCGCGCGAGCCACGTTCCTACACCAACCTTCGCCGGGGCGGGAGGTTCGATAAAGCCCTGGCGAAAGACGCCGAGCAGCGTTTGCGGATTGTCTTTCGATGCGAGCTTGGCGAGCACGGCTTCGGAGACTTCCAGCACTTCAGAGCCCGCGTCGAGCGCGTGCCGCACGAGGCCGCGCGCGATGCCGCTCGTCGCCGTTCCCGTTTGATAGACGAGCGTTTCCGGCACGAAGCCGTGATCGCGCGCCGTCACGAGCAGCGATGTGCCTTCGGCGACGAACAGGCCTGTTTCCTTGCGGACCTTGCGCATCTCGAGCGCGCGGATGGCCTTGATCCGGTCGTTCGTCAGGCTGGTGATCAGCTTCGGAGCGTTCATGCGTTCTGCTTCCAGCGCACGAACAGCGAGGTCGGGACGAGCGGGCCAGCTTGCGAACGGATCGCCAGTTCGCCGCTATCAAATGTGCCGCCACGGCCTTTCAGTTCTTCCCGCATCAGTTGATCGAAAGCGAGCGACGAGGCGCGGATAGCGTAGATCGTCAGGACCATCGCGGCCATTTCCGGCGCCAGCAGCTTGGCGAGATCGCCAAGTAGCCGGGGCAGATTTTGGAAGAGATCCCAGATCTCGCCTTCGGGGCCGCGCCCGAACTTCGGCGGATCGACGATAATCATGTGATAGGTCTTGCCGCGGCGGACGTCTCGTGCGGCAAACTTCGCTGCATCGTCGAGCAGCCAGCGGATTTTGGCGGCGCCGAGCTTTGACGCTTCCTGGTTTTCCTTGCCCCACTGAATGGCTTTTTTTGACGCATCGACGTGCGTGACCTCGGCGCCCGCAGCGGCTGCCAGCAGCGACGCGGCGCCGGTGTAGCCGAAGAGATTGAGGACGCGTGGCGTCTCGCCTTTGATGCTCGCGAGGTGATCGAGCATCCAGCGCCAATGCGGCTCCTGCTCGGGGAAGAGGCCGAGATGCCAGAGGCCCGCGAGCTTGCAGAGCACGGTGACGCCCTGGCTTTCGGGTTTCTGCGGCTGCGACAGCGCGAGCCTCACGGGCCAAGCGTCGGGCACGGGCTTGTCGATCCGCCACTTGCCTTTTTCATCGTCCTCGCCGGATGCGGAGAAAACGGCATTCGCTTTCGCCCATTCCGATTTGCCGAGCTTCGGCTGCCAAAGCGCCTGCGGCTCAGGGCGGTCGACGACGATCTTGCCGAAGCGCTCGAGCTTCCGGCCCGCGCCTGAATCGAGAAGCGCGTAATCAGGGAAGCCGTCGGAGGTTATGAGGTGCAGGTTTTCGAGCGGGGGCATCGGCAGAGGTTTTCGAAAAAACGATCGCCCGCGCTTTAACACGAAAGCCGCTCATGTCGAGAAATCAAACCTCTCGGGGCGGCTTCAGGCGGAGATCAGGCCGACCTCCGCCCTTTCTTCGTCAGGCTGCAAGGCCTGCAATGGACGACTGGGCGGCGGCAATGGACTTCGCGCGCTGGTCGGCGCCGAGCGCCAAGCCTTCGGCCCGGATGAACGTCACGTCCGTAATGCCGAAGAAGCCAAAGATTCCGCGAAGGTAGGATTCCTGATGATCCAGGAACGCGATCGGCGACTGCGGCCCGAAGAATCCGCCGCTTGAGGAGGCGACGATGACTTTCTTGCCGCCAGCCAGGCCCTCGGCGCCTTTTTCGCTATAGCGGAAGGTTTTTCCGGCCACTGCTAACCGGTCGATCCAGGCTTTGAGCTGGCTGGGGATCCCAAAGTTGTACATGGGAGCGCCGACTACGACGATGTCGGCAGCAAGGAACTCGTCGAGGGCCGCCTGACCTGAGGACACGTCCTGGCGTAGGGCTTCGGCCTCCGGAACGGCCCCCTGGGCGGCGGCGAGGTGGGCGCCGGAGAGGTGGCCGACCGGCTGCTGGCCAAGGTCGCGGTACACGACTTCGAGGCCCGGGTGCAGCTGCCGCTCGGCAGCGACGATTTCGGCAGAGAGCTGGCGGCTCACGGAACCCGAGCCAAGGATGCTCGAATCGACATGCAGAAGTTTCATTGGTTGGATCTCCATCCAGCGGATTGACGGAGACTGGGAGCGATGAGTTGACATGCGCCTCAGTCAGTCACATTTTGTGACCAACGCTAAATTGTTCACTGGCGAAGACCGCGCAAGGAGGCACTTTTTTGGAAGCCGGTATCAAAGAAGGAACCGAGAACTGCCGCGCAGTCGCGGACGTACTGGCGCGGATCGGCGACAAATGGACGGTCTATGTGGTCGGGCTGTTGTCGAACGGACCGATGCGTTTCAACGAAATCCGGCGATCGGTCGGCAGCATTTCGCAGAGGATGCTGACGCTGACGCTCCGTGGCCTGGAATGCGACGGCCTCGTGACGCGAACCGTCTATCCGACCATTCCGCCGCGGGTGGATTACGAGCTGACGGACCTTGGCCGGACGCTGATCTGCATCCTCGCGCCGCTCGGCCAATGGGCGATCGAGAACCGCCAGACGGTCGAAAAGGCGCGCGCGAGCTTCGATGCGCGCGTGGAGAAGTCGTCCGCCGCCAGCGCCACAAAGATTGCGCTCAAGCGGCGGCTGCCGGGCCTTTGGCGGAGCACTCCGTGACCACGCGCTGCGTGCCGCGATAAGCGTAGTATCGAAGCCACACCGTTTCAAAAACAACAGGTTGGCCTAGATCCCTCCGCAAATTGCAGATAGCCGGAAAAGCTAGGGTGCGCGTCACGTTACGATGCTGGAGGGTTCTTATGCGATTTGATCGAGGTATTGCGGCCGCGGTCTTTCTTTCGACCATCTTGATTTCGGCCGGGGCGCAGGCATTCGAGACGACCTCGATTGGCGGGACGAACGCCGACGGCTCGGCGCGCTATCAGGATCCCGACGAAGCATCGGCGCTGCTTTCGCCTTTCGGCTCCGGCACCACTCAATCGAGCACGGACACCACGAGCAACTGGCGGGGCTCTATCGGCGCCGGTGTTGGCTCCGGGCCAGCGTTCGGTTTCACGTCGTCGCAGAACTCATCGTCCGAACCGGCCTCTGGGTTCAACAATCCGCTGCTTCGCGAGCGCAACTGATATCCGGCAGCGCGACGCTAGGAGAAGCCGCTTAGAGCAGCGGCTACTCCAGATCCTCGACCGTCACGGCCTCGCCACCGCCCTTAATGCGCTGCGATAGAGCCGCTTCGATGAATTGATCGATGTCCCCATCCAAGACTTCGTCGGGGTTCGTCGACTGGGCGCCCGTGCGAAGGTCCTTCACCAGCTGATATGGCTGCAGGACGTACGACCGGATCTGATGGCCCCAACCGATATCCGTCTTCGCGGCCTGCTCGGCGTTGGCCTTCGCTTCGCGCCGCTTCAGCTCCATCTCATAGAGGCGCGCCTTCAGGCGCTTAAAGGCGATATCCTTGTTCTGATGCTGCGAGCGCTGTTCCTGGGCAAAGATGACGATGCCCGACGGCTTATGGACGAGGCGGACGGCGGATTCCGTTCTGTTGACGTGCTGGCCGCCGGCGCCTGACGAACGCGCGAACGAAATATCGACGTCGGCCGGATTGACCTCAATGTCGATCGTGTCGTCGATCACCGGATAGACGGTGACAGACGCGAAGCTCGTATGGCGGCGGGCATTGGAATCGAACGGCGAGATGCGCACGAGACGATGCACGCCGGCTTCCGTCTTCAACCAACCGAAAGCGTTTTCGCCTTCGATCTCAAACGTCGCCGACTTGATGCCCGCTTCTTCGCCCGGGCTTTCGTCGATCAACTTGACCTTGTAGCCACGGCGTTCGGCCCAGCGCACGTACATGCGCGCCAGCATCGATGCCCAATCCTGGCTTTCGGTGCCGCCTGCGCCGGCGTGCACCTCGATGTAGGTGTTCATGGCGTCGGCTTCGCCTGACAGCATCGCTTCGATCGACCGGCGCTGCGCTTCGTGGTCGATGCGCTGGAGCGCGCTTTCGCCTTCGTGGACGCTCGCGTCGTCGCTCTCGGCCTCGCCGAGCTCGATCAACGTCAGCGCGTCGTCGTAGTCGCGTTGCAGACGTTTGAACTCGGACACGGCGCGCTCAAGCGATTGCCGCTGACGCATTACCTTCTGGGCGTTCTTCGCGTCGGTCCAGAGATTGGGGTCTTCAGCTTTCGCGTTCAGCGAGGCGAGACGGTCTTCGGCCGTCTCCCAGTCAAAGAGACCTCCTCAGGAGGGCAAACGCCTCCTCGATGCCGTCGGAAAGTTTTTGCGCTTCAGCGCGCATGGCGGCCTCCGAAGCCGGCTCGTGCCGGCGAAAAGTGATGCTCAAAAAACAGGTGCGGAGCTATAGAGATGTGCGAGGGCGCTGTAAACGCAGACAGACCCTACGCGGCAATCGGCGCCAAGCGTAACTACCACATGCCATTGGGAGAAAGCGATCCGCTGTCCGGCCGGGAGGTGGGGGACGTCGGGCGCGCCACACGGTCACCCATCGGCGGCATTGGCGGCGGCGGGGGTGACGCATCGGCGGTGGCGTTGGCGATGCCGATCATTGCGTAGGCGTCGTCCGGATCTTCGTCGGGCTTGAAAGCTTCCATGATCGACGACGGATCGTCAGCCGAGGCTCTGAGGCCCGTTTTCGGGTTGACGCGCACGAACTTGATGCCCGGCGGAACGCGGAACGGCGCGGGCGGTGTCGCTCCCAGCGCGTCCTGCACGAACTCGCCGAAAATCGGGGCAGCGATTGCGCCACCCGTGTTGCCTTTACCGAGCGGCTTCGGCGTGTCGTAGCCGACGAAGACGCCGACGACCATGGTCGGCGTATAGCCGAGGAACCAAACGTCCTTTTCCTCGTTCGTCGTGCCGGTCTTGCCGGCGACCGGACGATTGAGGGATTTCAATACCGTGGCCGTACCCCGCTGGATGACGCCTTCGAGAATGTGGGTCATTTGGTAAGCGGTGTGCGGGTCGATGATCTGACGGCGTCCATCGACGAGTTCGGGCTCGGGCTGGCCCGCCCAATGATCCGCCATGCAGCCCATGCACTGGCGCTCGTCATGACGCCAGATCGTGTGGCCGTAGCGATCCTGAATCCGGTCCACGAGAGTCGACGTCACTTCCTTGCCGCCGTTTGCCAGCATGCAATAGGCCGTCGCCAGGCGAAGCAATGTCGTCTCGCCCGCGCCGAGCGACATCGAGAGCACCGGTAAGAGATCGTCGTAGATGCCGAACCGCCGCGCGTATTCGGTGATGACGGGCATGCCGAGATCCTGCGCCAGACGCGCGGTCATCTGGTTGCGGGAATGCTCGATGCCGAAGCGCAGCGTTTCGGGACCCGTCGTATCGTTGGTCTCGTAGTTCTTCGGGCGCCAGACGTCCTGGCCCGGGCCCTGATCGATCTCGATCGGCGCGTCCAGAATGATCGACGTCGGCTTGTAGCCGTTGTCGATGGCAGCGGCGTAAACGAACGGCTTGAAGGACGAGCCGGGCTGACGCTTCGCCTGGATGACGCGGTCAAACTGGCTCATGTCGTAGGAAAATCCGCCGGCGACTGCTAGGACGCGCCCCGTGTAGGGGTCCATCGCGACGAGCCCGCCGCCGACCTCCGGAATTTGCATCAGGGACCAGACGCCCTGGATGTTGTTCGGGTCCTTCGGCGCGACATACACGACGTCGCCCGGGTGCAGGATGTCGGCGGTCGATTTGGCGTCGATCCTCTTCGCGCCCGGGCGCTTGGCCGCCCATTTCATTTCTTCGAGCGTCACCTCGACGGCCTCGCGATCCTTGACGAAGGTCGCATCCTGTTGGCGCTGCGGTTTGAAGCCGATGACGGCCTTCGATTTCTGGGTCTCGAGCACGACGCCGAGACGCCAGGGCTGAATGTCGGACGGGCTCGGAATTTTGCCGAGTGCGAGACCCCAGTCGCCCGAAATGTCGATCTTCGAGACGGGTCCGCGATAGCCCTGCGTCCGGTCGAATTTCACGAGGCCGTTGATCAGCGCCTTCTTGGCGTATTGCTGCAACTGCGGATCAAGCGTCGTGCGGACCGACAAGCCGCCGCCGTAAAGCTTGTCCTCGCCGTACTTCGAAAGAAGCGAGCGGCGCACTTCCTCGGCGAAGAATTCCGCCGTCGAGATATGCACGGCGTTGGGACGCAGATTGACGACGAGCGGCTTCTTCCGCGCGATCTCCGCCTCTTCCTTGGTGATGTAGCCGTTTTCGGCCATCTGGCCGATGATCCAGTTCCGCCGCTCGGTCGCCTTCTCCTTCTGGCGGAACGGATGGTAATTGTTCGGGGCCTTCGGAAGCGCCGCAAGGTAGGCGGCTTCCTCGATGTCGAGGTCCTTCAGCTCTTTGTTGAAGTAGGTCAGTGCGGCCGCACCGACGCCGTACGAGTTCATCCCAAGGAAGATCTCGTTCAGATAGAGCTCGAGGATGCGATCCTTCGAATAGGCGCCCTCGATGCGGATCGCGAGAATGGCTTCCTTGATCTTGCGTTCCATCGAACGCTCGTTCGTCAGCAGGAAGTTCTTGGCGACCTGCTGGGTGATCGTCGAGGCACCCTGTGCGCGCTTATTCGAGCCATGGATCTTGGATTCGACCGCCGCGAAGACGGCGCGCATGATGCCCTGAAGATCAATGCCGCCATGTTCGTAGAACCGACGATCCTCGGCTGACAGAAACGCGCCGAGGACGCGCTTCGGAACCGTATTGATCGGGACGAAGATGCGCCGCTCGCGCGCGAACTCGGAGATCAGCGATCCGTCATGGGCATGGATGCGCGTCATGACGGGCGGCTCGTACTTCGACAAGCTCTCGTAGTCGGGCAGATCTTTCGATGCCTGCCAGATCAAGAATCCAGCGCCGGCCGATCCCGCAATGAAGATCAGAACGAAGGTTCCGAAGACGAACCCAAGGAAGTTGAGCAGCAGACTCCGACGCCGCTTTTTTCTTCTTCGGGGCGCCGTGGGTGGCGGCAGCGTTGGCGCACGCATCAAATTCGTAATTCCGTCAGTCTGGCGCTGGCTTCGTCATTTCGAGCGAATGGGCTTACGTCTATTGCCGCATCGCAGCAATGACAATACCCTCAGAGGCTGTGCACATTAACACGGAATGTGGCAGGACGTCGTCCATAGCCCAAAGCCTCAGGGCTGCGAGGCGGTTCTTTTGTTGAAGTAAATTTGCACCGCATCGGTGATCGATGCCGCGACCTTCGATTGCCATTCGGCGGTCAACATCTGCTGCTCGTCCGTCTCGTTGCTGAGATAGCCCAATTCGACCAGGACCGAAGGGGCGTGAGTTTGCTTCAGCACCTTGAAGGCCGCTGACCTGCGGGGAATCTTCGACATCGCAATCGTCTTGCCCAACCGCTTCGACAAAACTTGCGAAAAATCCGCCGAAAAATTCGAAGTCTCTCTTTTGAGCAGATCTATTAGGATGTTTTTGACCTGGTCGCCGCCGTCCCGATCAATGTTCTCGATACCAGCGATGAGATCAGACGCGTTTTCCTTTTCGGCCATGATACGGGCCTGTTCGTCCGAAGCGCGGCTCGAGAGGGTATAAATTGTCGCGCCACGGATCGCCCCTCTCGCGTTTTTCTCTTCGATTGAATCGGCGTGCAGCGAGATGAAGAGGTCGGCGGCGTACTCGGCCGAAAACGAAAGCCGCTTGTCGAGCGAGACGAAGACATCGTCGGCCCGGGTCATTTTGACCTCGTAAAGCCCGGTTTTCGTCAGCGCATCTTTCAATTGAACCGCGACGGCGAGCACGATCGTTTTCTCGGTCACATTGTTGGCGCCGATGGCGCCGGGGTCGATGCCGCCGTGTCCGGGGTCAATCACGATCACCGGTTTGCCGTGAGGTTTGCGCGCCGCCGGAGTGTTTTCGGGTGCGGCGTTGACGGCCTCCGGCTCATAGGCGGCTTTGTGGGCCATGGCTCCGGTACCGGCGCCGAATGCCTCCGCATCCATCGGCATCAGAGCGATCGCGAGCTTCACCGCCGAGGAGCCCTTTAGTCTCGTCATGTTGGCAGAGTTGATTTTGACGGGGCCCTTGGTGTCGATGACGACGCGGGATTTGTGTTCGGCGAACTGACCGTAGCGGAACGCGGAAACGAGACCCGCGCCTTTCTTGCCAGCCGCTGGATCGAGCCGGAACGAGAGATCGGGCAAGTCGATCACGACGCGATAGGGATTGGCGAGCGTGAAGACCTGGGCGGTCACCCCTTCGCTCATGGTCAATTCGAAGATCGTTGACCGCCCGGTGAGGGTCAAATGGGCGTCGAGCGCTTCGGCCGCCTGCGCGGGCGCGGAGCCAAGCATGGAGAGCCCGACCCATGCCACCGCCACCACGTTCTGCAAAAGTTCCTTGGGCCGGCGCATTACCGAACAATTCCCCTTCGTCGCCCCATTCGCCTCATGCCCGGCGTATCGTTAAAGCTTTGTTTTCATTCGTATTATAAAAGTCTCATTCGTACCACTCGGGGACGATCCAACTCTAGGTTTATAGCACTTGCCAGGGCCGGGGCGACCTCGTACAGTTTGAATTGTATTCGGTGGCGTTCGAGACACACGCCTGGATGGTGTGAGTCAGACGGATGCCTGCGATACCTGATAGGCCTGCTGCGGGGATTAAAAAAGCTCTGCTTTTCCAGGCTATTAGGTAAGCACGGATGGGGCCTGCTCGAGGCAAGCGTACGGGAGTATCACGTCGCTCAGCAGGTTCTACGGCTTCGACTTCAGAGCCCCCGGCGGCTCTTTTGCCGAAGCATTAAAACTTTGTGCCGGTCGCCCCGATTTGTCAGTCGGGTAACAGCGCGAATTGCCGGGCGACCATATTGATCCACCGCGATGCCGGAAGGCGTCGGATTTTTTCCCCGGCCAACGTCCCCCAATTCCGGACATGCAGCTGGGCAATTCACGACAGGCCATGACGAAAGCTTGCATCATCCATGACGGCGCCCAGCGGACTCCGGTCTGCGCGGCTCCCCCGTGCGTTCCCGCGCGCCTTGCGCGCACCGGCGGGACCGGGATGACGCAGAAAGCGGCGCGGCCACCAATTACTTCTTCAGCGCAATCAACCAAAAGCACGCGCCGCCGCGCGAATCTCGCAATCCGCTCCGTTGTTCGCGGTTCGAGATGCGAGCCGCCGCCCCGGCGCGCCAAGGAACATAAGCAATGTCCAACACGAAAATGCTCATCGATGCCACCCACCCCGAGGAGACTCGGGTCGTGGTTCAACGCAACGGCCGGGTAGAGGAATTCGACTTCGAAAGCGCAGCCCGCAAGCTGCTTCGCGGTAATATCTATCTCGCAAAGGTGACGCGCGTTGAGCCGTCACTTCAAGCCGCTTTCGTCGATTACGGCGGGAACCGCCACGGGTTTCTCGCCTTCAATGAAATCCATCCCGATTATTATCAGATCCCGGTCGCCGACCGGCAGGCGCTTCTCGACGAGGAAGCTGCTGCCGAAGCCGAGCTTGAAGCCGCCGCAGACCGGCGTGCAGAAGCTCTCGCGCGGCGCGCGGCTTCCCGCGGCGGTTCAGAGACTGCCGAGCGGAGCGACAGCGAAGCCAACGGCGACGAAGAGTACGGCGAGCACGGCTCCGATGACGCGGGCGCAGAGTCCGCCCACATCGTCGACGTCGAGGAAGACGAGCACATCGAAGAAATCGGCGGCGACGAGGACGAGGAAGCTCCGACCGTCATCGCTGCGTCCGTTTCGCGCTCGGACGACGACGTTCGCTCCGAAGCGATAAAGGAGCACTCCGAGGCGCCCGTCACGGCCCGCAACGACAACGATGCCGATGACGAAGCGGCACGTCCGAGCGACGAGGCTCGCGACAGTGCGGCGGCCAGCGACGAGGACGCGCCGCACGAACATGGCGAGCATGAGCACAATCACTCTCACGAGCACGCCACGAGCGGCGAGAGCGACGATCATGACCATGATCACGCAGAGCACGATCACGATCATTCCGATCATCATCATTCCGAGCCGCACGCATCGCATGACGAACGCGGTGCCGACGCGGAGGAAGGTTCGGGCCGGGAAGATCGCGAAGAGGCGCCCCAGCGCCAGCGTCGCCGCCCGCGCAGCTATAAGATCCAGGAAGTCATCAAGCGCCGCCAGATCATTCTCGTTCAGGTGGTCAAGGAAGAGCGCGGCAAAAAAGGCGCGGCTCTGACGACGTATCTGTCGCTTGCCGGCCGGTACACGGTTCTCATGCCCAATACCGCCCGTGGCGGTGGCATTTCGCGCAAGATCACCAATCCGCAGGACCGCCGCCGCCTCAAGGCCATCGCTCAGGAGCTCGAGGTTCCGGAGGGCATGGGCCTCATCATCCGCACGGCGGGCGCGGCGCGGACGAAGCAAGAGATCAAACGCGATTTCGAATATCTGCTCAGGCTCTGGGAAAGCGTGCGCGAGCTGACGCTGCAGTCCACCGCGCCGAGCCTCGTCTACGAAGAGGGCGATCTGATCAAGCGATCGATCCGCGACCTCTATAACAAGGACGTGGAAGAGATCGTGGTTGCCGGTGAAGCAGGGCATCAGGAAGCCGCCGACTTCATGAAGATGCTGATGCCGAGCCACGCGAAGAACGTCATTCCGTACCGGGAACCGACGCCGCTCTTCACGCGCTACGGCGTCGAGCGCCAGCTCAACGCCATGTTCCAACCGCAGGTAACACTGCGCTCGGGCGGCTACATCGTCATCAATCAGACGGAAGCGCTGGTCGCCATCGACGTGAACTCCGGAAAATCGACGCGTGAATTCTCGATCGAAGAAACGGCACTGGCGACGAACCTCGAAGCGGCCGATGAAATCGCCCGGCAGTTGAAGCTTCGCGACCTTGCGGGCCTCATCGTCATCGACTTCATCGACATGGAAGAGAACCGGAACAACCGGGCCGTCGAGAAG
>JAEWCT010000201.1 GCA_023390485.1 Pseudomonadota bacterium | reverse complement strand
CTGTAGAAAGGTGCAGCAAATGTACATCGCGATGAACCGCTTCAAGGTCGAGCCCGACCACGCAAAGGAATTCGAGCAGCTTTGGATTAACCGCGAAGTGAACCTCCACAAGGAGCCGGGCTTCGTTTCGTTCCACCTGCTTCGCGGACCGACGCGCGATGACCATGTTCTTTATTCTTCCCATACTGTCTGGAACTCGTTTGCCGACTTCGAGGCTTGGACGAAATCGGAATCATTCCGGAAGTCTCATGCCTCCGCTGGGGGAACAACGCGGAAGCTCTATCTCGGCCACCCGGAGTTTGAAGGGTTCGAGGCGATCCAGGAAGTTCGCTCGGACGGTTCGAAGTCCGTTCTTGCAGCGGCCGAATGAACAGCAGCATGAGTGAAGCTCTTTCAACCGAAACAACGGCGCGGCCGCCACTGCGCGAGCGGCTGGCGAAAAACGCCGACGGCATTCTCGAGCAGATCGCCCGCGACTACGGTGTCAGCACGTTCGAAGCTGTCGAAGCGCTTCCGGATGCACACCGATCTATCGTAGCCGGCAGCGCGTTCGAGAAGATCTTGACGGCTCTGACGGCTTGGGGTCCCGTGGTCTTCATCGTCCATACCCCCGACATCGTACTCGAATGCGAAGGGCCAATTCCGCCCGGCACGATCGGGCGCGGGTATTTCAACCTGCACGGCGATAGCCCGATCGGCGGGCATATCAAGGCCGAGAACTGCACGCACATCGCCTTTGTCGCGCGTCCCTTCATGGGCCGGGAGTCGCGGTCCGTTCAGTTCTTCAACGGCGCAGGTGAAGCGATGTTCAAGATTTTCGTTCGCCGTGACGAGCAGCGCGAACTGGTCAAAGAGCAGGTGGCGTTGTTCGACGATCTGAGAGCAACTTTTTCAAGCTGAACTGCATTCGATCCGAAGCCGATGAGAATTCGAGGGGCGCATGAGAATGCGCCCCCATTATTTTGTCGGGTAGGTTCAAGCGGCCGGGAAGCGGACTTCGACCCGCAGGCCCGGCTCGTTGTCGAAGAGTTCAATCTTCGCCGAATGTAGTTCGACGATTGCCGCGACCAGGCTTAAGCCCAGGCCGCTTCCTTCCGTCGAGCGGGCGCGTTCGAGTCGATAGAGGCGACGGAACACGTTCACCCGCTCGTGCTCCGGAATGCTCGGCCCCGTGTCGGCGACGTCTACGACATAGGCGTTTCCGCGCGCATAGAGACGCATCGTAATTTCCGTGCCTTTCGGACAATGGCGAATAGAATTTTCGACGAGGTTTGCGAAGAGCTGAACAAGAAGCTCAGGATCGCCACGAATGTAGGCGGGACCCGACCATTCACAAACGTAGTTCAGCCTGTCTCCCGCGTCCTCCGCCACGACGTCGTAGACGTCACGAACATCGGCAAGCAAAAGCGCCAAATCGACGGTCACAAATCGCGACTTGCGCGCACCGGCCTCGATCTGCGTAATCCGGAGCAGGGCGTCGAACGTCTCAGATATGGAATCGATATCTCCCAGCGCGGCGTCGATGGCGTTGCGAAACTCCTGTTTGTCTTCACCGCGCCGAGCATCTTCGAGGCGCTGGCGCAAACGTCCGAGCGGCTTTTTGAGATCGTGAGCGATATCGGACGACGATTGATTGACGTTCTCGATCAGCCGCTGCAGATCGCCCAACATGCGGTTCACTTGCAGCGCGACCTGATCGATGTCGTCATGCAGTCCCGATATCGGAACGCGGGCGGTAACTTCGCCTTGCGAGACCTTCGCAAGTGGCCGGGCAAAGGCATCGATACGATGTTGGGCTTCCCGTGCGAAATAAGCCGCGCAGAGAGCGAGCGGCAAGGCCGCAGCAAGCAACCCGTAGGCGAGCAGCTTCAGCAGAAACGATTTCATCTGCTTGACTTCGCTCTTGTCGCTGCCGACCAGAAGCCGGCCTTTGACGAGCGGCCTCCAAATCGCAAGGAATTCGTCGTCGGGCTCGCCGCGATCGAGAGTGAGAAACATTTCCGCGCGTTTGAGCGTCATCCAGTTCTTGGAATCCTTGACGCCGCGGACATTGCCGGCGAGAAAATTTCCGTTCTTGTCGACAAGCTCTATGATGAAATCGGGATCGCGGACGGATTCGCTTTCGCTGGCGACGAGTGCGACGAGGTCGTCGAACGTACGTTCGCCATCAAGCGCCGCAAGGGAATCGAGTGTCGTCTCGACGCGGTCGCGAATATCGGCGACGAGGCGCTCGCTCGCGACGAAATAGACGACGGTGAAAAGCGCCAGGATCGTCGTTATGAAGAATAGCGAGAAGGTCGCCGCTAAACGGAAGGGCGTGCGCTTCAGAAGATCACGAGCCGTCATGGACCGTGTATCCGCTCCCGCGAATGGTGTGGATCAGCTCTTTGCCATACGGCTTGTCGATCTTCGCGCGGAGCCGCGAAATGTGGGTTTCGACGACGCTCGTCTTCGGATCGAAATGGAAGCTCCAGACACGCTCGAGCAGCATCGTTCGCGTTACGACGCGACCACGATTGCGCATCAGGACTTCGAGCAGTCGAAACTCCCGCGGCTGGAGATCGATGATGTCGCCTCCGCGCGTCACTTTCCGGGCAACCAGATCGATTTCGAGATCGCCGACTTTGAGACGCGTTTCCTCGCCCTTCGTGTGGGGACGACGGGCGAGCGCATTGACGCGCGCCATAAGCTCGGAGAATGCAAATGGCTTCACGAGATAGTCGTCGGCGCCGGCATCGAGACCTTCGACACGATCATCGACGCCGCCGAGCGCGGTCAGAAACAAGACCGGCACGCCGCGGCCGGCACTTCGAATGGTCTTTATGATGGCGAGCCCGTCAAGGCTCGGAAGCATCCGGTCGAGAATGATCACGTCGTAATTCTCGGCGACGGCTTGCGCGACGGCGTCGCGTCCATCGGCAAGATGGTCCACCGTGTGGCCCTCTTCCTCGAGGCCGTTCAAGACATATCTTGCAGTACTCAGGTCGTCTTCAAGCAGGAGAATTCTCATGCCCGTCTGCCCTCATGCGTCCGGGATTTAGCCTTCGGGCATTCCCGTCGCTGCCGCAGCATGTAGTACATGGCGCAATGGGTGGCCAGAGCGAGATGGCGTCCATGCCCGCATTACGTAAATTTTAGGCAAGTAAAATACCCACTATGCGGGACGATTGCGCCCCAACAATCCCTTTGAGCCCTCGATCGCGAAAACGATCAGCCCCGCGATTATGCTGCATGCCGCAAATCCCGCCGCAATCGGCAAAATCGAGCCGTCGAGCGATCCGGCGACGATACCGCCAGCGATGGCACCGACGGCAGTACTGAGAGAACCGACAACCGACGACGCCATCCCGGCGTTGTGCCCCTGCGGCTCCATCGCCAGGGCGTTGAAGTTCGGCGCGATCAATCCGAAGAGAAAAAATTCGACACCCATCGCGGCCGCGAAGATCCAGAAGCTGGCAAGGCCCAGAGCCGCGGCGGAGGCCAACAGCGCTGATACGCCGATGAACCCGAACAGGGCCGCATGCGATAGGCGCCGCATTCCGAACCGGCCGACAAGGCGGGCGTTGACAAACGAAGCCAAGGCCATCGCTGAGGCCAACGCGCCGAAGATGACGGGGAAGATGTCGCCCAAGCCAAACACGCCGACGAAAACCTGCTGAGCACTCGCGACATAGGCGAGAAGGCAACCGAACATGAAGCCGCCTGCAGCTCCGTAACCGACTGTCTGACTGTTCAAGACGGCCGTGAGAAGGGATGCCCGCAGTGTCATCGCATGCTCAACGCCGAGGGCCGGACGCGCCGTCTCAGGCAAGCGCGTTCCGGACCAGATTGCGGCGCTGACCGCCATCACCAGCAATACGAAGAAGATCCATTGCCAACTGCTGAATAGAACCACGGCCTGCCCAACCGACGGGGCGAAGACGGGTATCATGATGAAGACGACCATCGCGAAGGACATCACCCTCGCCATCTGACGGCCGCTATAAAGATCGCGGACGACCGCAACGGCGATGATACGCGGAGACGCTGCGCCGAGCCCCTGGACCATGCGCGCAAGCAGCAGCATTTGGAACGACCCGGCCATGATCGCACCTATCGTCCCAAGGATGAAAATCGCGAGGCCGGTCATAAGAACCCGTTTGCGGCCAAGGTGATCGGAGAGCGGGCCGAAGAAGATCTGGCCCAAGGAGAAGCCGGCCATGTAAAGGATGATGACAAGCTGCCTGTCGTTTTCCTTCTCGACGCCGAACGTCGCGGCGATCTCAGGCAACGCCGGCAGCATGATGTCGATCGACAGCGCCGTGATCGCCATCAGCGCCGCGACCAGGCAGACGAATTCTATGAACGAGATCTGAAGGGGGCTCGCCGGAATGTCCGAGCGCAACGCTCGCGCGCGCGTCTTGCTCTCTGACGTTGCCATTTCGTGTTCCTGAAGTTGAGTTTAAGGGGCCGGTCCGAACATCGCCGGCGGCCGGCGCTCAATGGCGCAAACGGCACTGGCCCTGGTTCCGCGTTTCGACACGCTGGTTAGCACGGGACGTCCGACCCGTCATGGCGCCGGTTCATGGCATCGCCGCGGCGAAATCGCAAATGTGACAATCACAAATGTGACAATTGGATCGTACGCGGCCCAGCAACCCTTGGTGCCTCAGTCATTTTTCCCGAACCGCAGCGCTCCGCTTACGCGAAAACCGACTTTGGAGTTGAGGCCTCATCAGGCCTTCCAAATTTTTTTCGCGACCAGGGAACCCTCTGGCATATCTCGCACCACGTGAAATCCTGCTGTCAAATTGTCAGAATTGATCTGGGATACGACGCCACAATATCCACCGGCCGCAATTTAGTGCGGGTACAGAGGTTATAAATGGGAAACAACAAGTTCAACAAGCATTGACAATTCGCGATATAGACAGAGAATACTCTGCACGAGGACTTTGGCCATGCATGTTTTTGGAATGCCTCATGCATTTTTATCCGACGGAGCGCGTTGCTTTATTTATTGATGGCGCAAATCTCTATGCCGCAGCAAAACTGCTCGGTTTTGACATCGACTATCGGAAATTGCTCCGGCTCTTCAGAGGCAGGGTACAGCTCGTAAGAGCGCTTTATTACACTGCCATCGCCGACGAGCAGCAATACTCGTCCATCCGGCCGTTGATCGATTGGCTCGAGTACAACGGATTTTCGATGGTGACTAAGGCATCGAAGGAGTTCATCGACAGCGCCGGGCGCAGACGCATCAAAGGCAACATGGACATCGAGCTTGCCGTCGATGCGATGCGGCTTGCCGACAATCTCGATCACATCGTGATCTTTTCCGGCGACGGCGATTTTCGCAGTCTGGTCGCCGCTCTCCAGCAAATGGGCAAGAGAGTGAGCGTCGTTTCGACATTGCAAACGCAGCCGCCGATGATCGCCGATGAGCTACGCCGCCAAGCCGATCAGTTTCTGGATCTGGCGGATCTCGAAAAGGAAATCGGACGTGCCCAAAACGGACCGCCGCTGACGCACGACGAGCTTTAAGCTCAATCTGAACTCAGGAGCACTCCATCTTCATCGCGCGTGTCTTTGCCGACAATTCTTTTTCTGAGGAGCGAATGGCGAGACAGCTGAGTGGCTACGACACTATCGTTTGGCAGCTGCGAACAATCCGTATTCCGTATTTCCTTTGATCGGCTTCAATCGACGGAATTCCGTTTCATTCAAGCCGAACATTTATCACCCCGGTTCGCCTGCAATTGGGCGGAATTGGTCTAACCAGATGATGGCTCAATCGCGGCGGGCTTTTCGATTGGCTTTTTTTCCGCGGCGTTTTTGATCGTCGTTCGTCCTAGGCCTTTTGGCCGAGTTCAATTCCCAAGAGGCGTTCTTTTGTCGATTGCCGCTTCCTGTCTGGCGGCCCGACCCGGTTGATCGACACGCCCAAGCCTCTGCGCTACGACCGATCGTCACCGTGACAGCGGCATTTTGTGGCTGCAAAGATACGATGTTCGATAGAAGTTGGGGCGAATGCTGGCGAAGCTAGAAACGATCCCCATTTTCATCTGCGGAGGTTTTCTGGTCGCCCTGTTTACCTCGCCCAAAGATGGCGAAAATGGCTGCTTGAGGTGAAAGAGGGTTAGTGTCTTTAAGAGGGTATGGGTTCCACGGGAACGCCAAGGCCGTCCTCGGCGGCTACCCCGCATCAACGTCGGACGGCGCATGGTCAATTTCTTTATTCACCGGCCCATCTTTGCCTCGGCAATCGCCGTCATCATGGTCCTGGCGGGCACCATTTGCTATTTTCTGCTGCCGGTGTCGCAACTTCCCGATGTAACGCCTCCGCAAGTGGTGGTGAGCGCGATCTATCCCGGCGCCAGCGCCCAGGTCGTCGCCGACACCGTTACGACGCCGCTCGAACAGCAGATCAACGGCGTCGAAGGCATGACGTACATGTCGTCGTCGAGTTCCAACGACGGCTCCTCAAACATCACGATCACATTCGACGTCGGTTATCCGCTCAGCATTGCCGCCGTCGACGTCCAAAACCGCGTGGCTGAGGCCGCGTCGGCGTTGCCGCCCATCGTCAACCAGGCCGGCATCTCGATCCGAAAGCAGAACCCGAATTTCGTCCTGATCGTCAACCTGACGTCGCCCGACCATTCGGTCGATCCGGTGACGCTCAGCAATTACGCCTACCTTCAGATCGTCGATCCCTTGAAGCGGATCGCGGGTGTCGGCGACGTGCAGATCTTCGGCGAGCGGCGCTATTCGATGCGCCTTTGGCTCGATCCCGACAAGCTGTCTCAGCTCGGCATTACGGCCGTCGACGTTCAAAATGCGGTTGCGGAGCAAAACATCCAGGTCGCGGCCGGAAAGATCGGCCAATCACCGGCGCCGCCCGGAACGCCGTTCGAAATGCAGGTCAACGCGACCGGGCGGCTTAGCAATCCGGAAGAATTCGGCAATATCGTCGTGCGATCCAACCCGGCGACGGGTGCCATTGTCCGGCTGCGCGATGTCGCCCGTATCGAGCTCGGAGCGCTCCAATATTCGTCGTCGGCGTTTTTCGGCAACGACCCGTCCGTCGTGCTTGCCGTTTTCCAGATGCCCGGTTCGAACGCGCTCGATCTCCAGGAGCGCGTGCTGACCAAGATGGACGAGCTGTCGAAGCGGTTCCCGAAGGGAATTGCCTACGGCATGCATTACGATACGACCCGGTTCGTTTCCGCTGCCATGCATGACGTGGTCTTCACGCTTCTCGAAGCCCTGGCCTTGGTCGTGCTCGTCGTTTACATCTTTCTGCAGAGCTGGCGCACGACGATCATCCCAACGATTGCGATACCCGTTTCGCTGATTGCGACGCTTGTCATCATGCACACCCTCGGGTTCTCGCTGAATATGCTCAGCCTGCTCGGTATGGTGCTGGCGATCGGTCTGGTGGTCGATGACGCCATCGTGGTCGTGGAGAACGTCGAACGTCAGCTGGAAAACGGCCTGAAACCGATGCCGGCGGCTTTGAAAGCCATGTCCGAAGTCACCGGTCCCATTATAGCGACCACCGGCGTACTGATGGCCGTATTCATTCCTGTGGCGTTCATTCCGGGGGTATCGGGCCGACTCTATAATCAATTCGCCCTGACGGTTGCGATTTCGGTCGGCCTTTCAGCTTTCAACTCGCTAACGCTCAGTCCGGCGCTGGCGGCGGTGTTCCTCCGTCATCGCGAGCCTGCGAAGTTCATCCTCTTCCGCTGGTTCAACGCCGGCTTTGACCGGCTCTCGCACGGCTACGCACATCTGGTGCGGTTCCTGATCGGCATTCGCTGGGCGATGCTTTTCTTTTTCGCCCTGATACTTGGAGCGACCTATCTGATCTCCCAGCGCATTCCTTCGACGTTTTTACCGGTCGAGGATCAGGGATACTTTTTCGTCGTGGTGCAGCTGCCCGATGGCGCATCGCTCGAACGAACCGACGCCGTGGCGAAGCAGGTCCGAGATATTCTCGAGAGCACGCCAGGCGTCGATATCGTAGGCTCGATCAGCGGCCTGAACTTCTTGACGAGCGCGGCGCAATCGAATTCGGCCGTCGAATTCGCCATTCTGAAGCCCTGGAACGAACGGCCCCCAGAGCAAAGCGCGTCGCGCCTGGTGCAGGAAGTGCGCGGCAAGCTTCTCATGATCCCGGAAGCCATCGCGCTCAGTTTCGATCCGCCCTCGATCCCGGGACTTGGAACGACTGGCGGATTTGAATTCCAGGTCGAAGATTTGACCGGTCGCGGGAGCGCGGCTCTCAACGAGGCCACGCAGGCGCTGATCGCGGAGGCCCGCAAGCAGCCTGAACTCGACGCCCAGCAGCTGTTCACGTCGTTCTCGACCTCGACGCCGCAATTCAATTACGATCTCGATCGCTCCAAGGCGAAGCTCTTGGGCCTCAATCTGCCGGACGTCTTCAACACTCTGCAGATTTATCTCGGTTCGCTCTACGTGAACGACTTCAACCTTTTCGGCCGTACGTTCCGCGTGACGCTGCAGGCGGACAAGAATTCGCGATCCGATCCGTCGAGCCTGTCGCGGCTTTACGTGCGCAATGCGACCGGCGGCATGGTGCCACTCAGCACGCTCGGAACGCTGAAGCCGATCGTCGGGCCTGAGACCGTGCCTCATTACAACAACTACGCTTCGGCATTGATCAACGGCGGCCCCGCGCCGGGCTACAGCACGGGACAGGCCATCACTGCGATGGAGCGGGCCGCGGCGACGGCGCTGCCGCACGACTTCAGTTACGAATGGACGGGCATTACCTTCCAGGAACTCAAGGCAGGCTCGATCGCTCTCGTCGTCTTTGCATTGGCGAGCGTGTTTGTCTTCTTGATCCTCGCCGCGCAATACGAGAGCTGGTCGATGCCATTCATGGTGCTGCTGGCGGTACCGCTCGCGCTCTTTGGCGCGCTCCTTGCGATCTGGGTGCGTGGCCTGCAGATCGACGTCTACTCGCAGATCGGGTTTGTCATGCTCATCGGCCTCGCGGCGAAGAATGCCATTCTGATCATCGAGTTCGCGAAGAGACGACGGCTTGAGGGATTGCCCATTATCGATGCAGCAATGGAAGCGGCGCGGCTGCGGCTTCGTCCGATATTGATGACGGCGTTCGCTTTCATTCTCGGCGTCGTACCGCTCATGGTGGCGTCGGGAGCCGGCGCCGCCAGCCGGCAATCGATCGGTACGACGGTCTTCGGCGGCATGCTGGCCGCCACGCTGCTTACGTTACTGTTCGTTCCGGTGTTCTACGCCATGATCGAAGAGTGGCGCGAAGGACGTGAAGCCAACATGTCCGGGGAACATGCGGCCACGGGCAACGACGCTTCACATCCGGCTGTTGCCGAATAGACAGGGATTTCGCGATGCGACTTTGGAAGATTGTCGTTCTGGCTTTGCTGGTCGCGGGGGGCGGCGCCGCCTACCTTCACCGGCAAGATCTTGCGAAGCTTATTGCCAAAGTTGAGGGCCCGGGCGCGCCGCCGCAAGCCGCATTCGTCATGCCGGTGCCGGTCGCGGCAGTCGTCAAGCGGCCAGTAAATATCTATCTCGAATATTCGGCGCGCACCGAGTCCATCCGTGACATCACGCTGCAAGCGCGGGTTTCAGGCTATGTCCAGAAGCAGGATGTTCCGGACGGCGCGGACGTTGCCGCGGGCGATCTTCTTTACGTAATCGATCCGCGCGATTACCAGGCGGAACTTGATCGCGCCAAAGCGCAGAAGCAGCGCGACATCGCCGCTCGCGACTACGCCAGCTCCAATCTCGAGCGCGGGTCGGAACTCAGCAAGAGCGGATGGCTTGCCAAGGACACCTACGATCAGCGTTCGAGTTCGCTCCGGCAAGCGGACGCTGCGATAACAATCGATGACGCCGCCATTCGCACGGCCGAACTCAATCTCGGATATACCGAAATTCGCGCGCCTTTCGCCGGGAGATTGGGCAAGAACCAGGCACCGCTCGGGGCGCTCATCAGCGCCGGAGGTGGGCCTCTGAACACGCTCGTTCAGATCGATCCGATTTACGTGACGTTCAATCCGAGCGAGGCAGAGCTGCCCGCAATCCAGAAAGTGCGTGCCAGCGGCGCGACGGCTGCCGAGATTTTCGTGCCCGGGAACGACAAGCCGCTGCACAAGGGTACGATCACGTTCATTGATAACACCATCGACCGGTTGACGGGTACGCTCACAGCGCGGGCAACGATCGCCAATGCCGACAGGACACTTCTCCCCGGCCAGTACGTTCGCATCCGCATTCATGCCGGCGAAGACGCCAATGCTCTGATGGTGCCCCAAGCGGCCCTCGGCTCGAGCCAACTTGGCAAATATGTCTATGTGGTCGGCGACAAGAATATTGCCCAGCAGAAGCTGGTGACGCCGGGCCCGGCGGACGGTGGTCTCATCAGCGTGGTCGGCGTAGACGAGAAAGACCTGATCATCACCGGCAATCTGCAGAAGATCGGACCTGGCTCACCGGTGCAGCCTCTCACGGCGCCGCCGCCCCAAGCCGAGGGAAGGCCCTCCGTCACTACGGGCGCCGTCAATTAGTCCTTGCCGGACGCAAAAGGAAAGGCGCGGCTGAAGGGATCAGCACGCGCCTTTTTTTCATTTCGATAGGGGCTGACGCGTCTCAGAAATCGACGCGCAGCATCGATCCGCCGTAGACGCCTTCACCACCCGTTCTCGTCTCGCCGCCGTCGTTCACGAACTGATGGCCGATATCGAAGGTGAGCTTGGCGGGAAGATTGTTCCACGGAAGATGGAAGGGGATCGTCGCAAAGGCGCCGACGCGAGTCGAGATATCGCCTTCATCGCTGTAGACCGAGCCTTCAGGTCCGATGATGAACCGCTTGAAGTTGTAGCCGACCCGTCCTTCCGCGTAGTAGGAATTGAAGGCCGTCGAGTAGCTGCCTTCGAGGCTTCCATAGTACGGGCTTTCGTCGTCGGTCTCGAGTTCGACAGCTACTTTGAAGCCATCGGCTCCGCCGCGTACGTCATTCTGCAGATCGGCTGGCGAGAGATGCACGTTTCGCACTTCGTAGCCAAGATAAGCGACGGCGCTCCAGTTGGAGAAGACCCACTGATAGCCGAGCATGACGTCCAAGGAGCGGTCGTCCGCGTCGACCTTTGAGTTGAGCGGCGCGCCTGCATGATAATTATAGTCGGCGATAATGCCCTGCGTGCGGAGCACTGCACCGCTCTTGTAGAGATCGCCGCTCAAGCCGAAGACCGTGCCACCGTAGTAGGCGACCTCACCCTTCGCAGCATCGATGCCGCTGTAGGAAATGACCTTCGGTCCGCGATCTTCCGTTACCGGATCCGGGTGCAAAACCTTCTCGCGGTCGAGCTTATAGACGAGCGCCGCCTGAACGGTGATGATCGACGGGACTTCGCGGTCGACGTAATCGACCCCTTCGAATGACCCGGCATTCGTCACTTTGCCGGAGAAGTCGGAATAGCGCGCTTCTCCACGTAGATAGAAATTGTCGTTCAGCCGGCGTTCGATGCCACCACCGACGAAATAACCGCCGAAGGTCTGGCTGCCCTTGCCATGAAGCGTTGTGCTGGGAGGTACGTCGATGTCCCACCATCCATCATTGGAAAAGTGAGCCTGCGTATAACCGCCTGTCGCGTAGACCAGCGTCCGCTCGTTGAGCAGGAGGCCCGCACGAGCACCGATCGCCCATGCGCGATCGATCGTCATCGCGTTATGAATGTCTTCGTTGCCGCGATTGAGCTCGGAGGTCGAAAAATCCGCGAAGGCGCCGACGACGAAGCGGCTGCCCACTTGCCGATCGATGCCGTAAATCAGCGAGACCAGACCGCCATCGGCGTACTCGTTCTTGGACGAGATCTCACCAGACGTGTCGCGGTAGTTGTTTTTGGAGTGGTTGTGGCCGTAGCCGCCGCCGACGCCGAAATAGACCCCAGACCAGGTCGGAGCTTCCACCTGAACCGGCGTGTCCTTCAGCGAGAATGGACCATCGGCCAGTGCGGGCACGACCATCGCGGGCATTGCCCATGCGGATGCAACAAACGCAAAAAGTTTATTCATGGCTCTTCCTCAGGCGCGAAACCGCGAGCGCGCGTACGCTCCCATCCCGGTGCGAGAATGGGATAACCTCGACTCGAACTTCTCAATGTTCAGATTGAGGGGAAGTGATTCGCGTGCTCAAGTCGAGTTTGACGTCGATACCTCATGCTTGAGACTCCCCGGTGCTGACCGGGAAGCCACAGTCATGGCGCGGTTGTACTCACACTGAGATCGGTAACAACTCGATCGGCTTTTTCACCAGCCTTGCGGGCCGCTTATGTTGTGTATAAGAGCTTGCGCCTGTGGATGGCCGCTTCTTCGCTTCGACCGTGCTTTTTGCCGGTGCGGCGAGAGGCTCGCAGGGCGTGCCGTGCCAGCGTGTTCCGGCCGGAAGCACGTCGCCTTTCATCAGAACCGATAGGGCACCGAGGCTCGAAGCGGCGTGCATTTCAGTGCCGTAAAGGACGACGGCCATATTGCCGACCGTACAGCCGTCGCCGATCTTGATGCGGTCGGCCTTGAAGACGCGATCCTCGAAAAGATGATTTTGGATCGTCGCGCCGATGTTCAGGCACGCGCGGTCACCGATCTCAACGAGATCGAATTCGGAGAAGAGCGTGGTTTCGAGATAGCACCACTTGCCGATCTTGCAGCCCATCAGGCGCAGGGCCAATGCGACGAAGGGTGTGCCCATCAACGGCGTCATGGCCGTGGCCGCCACCGTTTCGTAGACACCGTTCACGAGCTCGTTGTTCCAGATAAACCTGCACCAGAGCGGCTTCACCGTCGCCGTTATGCGGCCGACGAACAGGCTCTTGATGAGGGCGCTCGCCAAAATCGATCCGGCCGCGATCGCCGATACGACAAAAGGAATGCCCGCGATAACGACCCAGAAGGGCAGGGCGTGATAGCCCATCACGAGATAGGCTGCTAACGCGACGCCTTCCGCAGCGATAATGAAGCCCGGCAACAGCACACGCAGCGTATCGGTGATCGTTCTCGCAATGCGTGCGGAGAGCGTGGGCTTGAATATTTCCTTTTCGTTGAAGCAGACGTTGCGCTGCGTTTGCGGGAGGGCAAAACCAGGCGAGCCTAGCCAACGCGTATCGTCCGGAATTTCCGCGACGTTCGCGGGAGGGGTCGAAGCCACGCCGATCAGCGCGTTGTCGCCAACGGCATGGCCGCCCGGAATGAGCGCACTGTTGCCGATGAAGCTTCGCGCTCCAATGCGCACCGCACCGATCTCCATGACGCCGTCATTGATCCGGTGGCCGCCGACGAGGCATGCATCCGCCAGGAAGCTTCCCTCGCCGACTTCAAGGAGATTCGGAGTGATGTGCGAAACGGTCGAGACTTCGGAGCCTGCGCCAATTTTTGCTCCGAGAGCGCGGAGAAACGGCGGGCAATAGACCGTTGCATAAACCGGCAGCAGAATGGTTTTCGTATTCGTCAGCAGATAGCTGACGAACCAATGCCGCGCATAGGCAAGACTGTAGACCGGGATCCGCCCCGCTTCGGACGACTGCAGCAGAGCGACGAGCGCAATCGCACCTATCGCGTAGGTGAGAATTCCGACGGGTACCGCAACGAACGCGCCGATCGCACCGCCGACGGGTCCGGCGATCGACAGTCCTGCGAAGATGATGATGGCGGACGGGATGATCGTCGCGATGAGAAAATATCCCATCACGTAAATCAGCGCGAGATGCAGCGCTCCGAACGAGAAGGCGCGCAGGAGGCTTGGCGGCGGCGTTTTCGCTTCCGGCACTGAAACTTCCGCGAGTAACGCGGGGGATCCGCGACGGCATTCGTAGCTTGCCATCGCGGTGCCGTCCGGCAGCGACGACATATCGTCGAGCCGCGCGCCGTTGCCCATGCTCGTTCCAAGACCGAGATTGCAGTGCATGCCGACGAAGCAATTCTCGCCGATCGCCACCGGCTCGATTACGAGATAGCCGTCTTCAACGCGATAGCCAAGGATCTGGGTTTCAAGGCCTATGCTCGAACCTTGGCCAATGGAGACGAGGTCGAAGGCGCCGCAGAGCGACGTCGATATGTTGACGTTGCGTCCGATCTTGGCGCCCATCGCGCGCCAGTAAAGGCTCATCAGCGGCGTACCGACAAACATCTCGGCCCAGCTCAGTGCCTGGAAGCGCGTCACAAGCCACCAGCGGAAATAGTAGAAGCTCCAGAGCGGATAGCGGCCAGGTTTGAAACGGCCAATGACCAGCCACTTGAGCGCGATGCTCAGGAACAGCATGCTCGGCCAAATGGCGAAGCCGACGAGCGTCGAAATTTGTGCCGCCTCGGTCCAAGTGATTTTTCCGTCGGTCGCGGCGGTTGCCATCAGCACTATGTAAGCGACCGGCGCGGAGAGGATGACGTAATAAATAGCAACGCTCACGGCCTGAAGCGATACGGTCGTCCAGCGCATCAGCGGGTGAACGCGCTTGAACGCTTCTTTCGAGACGTTGGCGCGCTCGGCATTATCCGCATTTGCTTCACCAAGGCGGCTTTCGAGAACGGTCGCAAGAGCGCGTACGGAGCGATGCTCATAGAAGTCGCGGACCGAGATTTGCGCGCCGGGAATCGCATCACGGACGAGGCTCGCGCATCGCGACGCCAAGAGCGAATGTCCGCCGAGATCAAGAAAGAAATCGTCCGTGACCGAGATGCGTTCAAGGCGGAACGCTTCCGCCCAAGCGCTCGCAATGCGCGTCTCAAGATCGGTCGCCGGAGCGACGATATTGCCAGCGCCCTTCAGCAGCGTCTTCGGTGCGGGAAGATTCTTTCGATCGACCTTGCCGCTCGTTGTCATCGGGAGTTCGTCGATGACGTCGAGATATTGCGGCACCATGTAAGACGGCACGCGGCTACGGAGCAGCTCGTCGAGCGTCTGGCGATCGAGGCTCTCATTTGCGCCGTGGCAAACGACATAAGCGGCAAGTTCCTTGATGTCGCCCGTTTCGATGACCGCGACAGCCGCCGCCTTGACCTGCGGATGCTCGATCATAACGGCTTCGATTTCGGAAAGCTCGATGCGGAAGCCGCGGATTTTCACCTGGTCGTCGAGGCGTCCCAGAAAATACAGCTCTCCTTCATGCCCAAGCCGGACATGATCGTAGGTGCGATAGAGCCGGCCTTTTTTCTCGGGCTCGAATGAATCGGCGATGAAGCGCTGATCGGTGAGTGCTTGAAGATTCATATATCCGCGCCCAACACCGGCGCCGCCTATGAACAGCTCGCCGCTTTCACCTGGAGCCACCGGCTCAAAGTTTTCGTCGAGAACGTGCGTCGAATACCCAGGGAGTGGCTTGCCGATCGCAACGGGCTCGCCGCTCACGCATTCGTGCCAGGTGGCAACGACGGTCGCTTCCGTCGGGCCGTATGTGTTCAGCATCCGACGTCCGGGCCTTGCCCATCGCGTCACGAGTTCTTGTGAGCAGGCTTCGCCGCCGAGAATCAGCGTCGTTACCGTCGGAAGTTCGCGATCGATCATCGCGAGCATCGTCGGCACGGTCGAAAAATACGTGATCTGCATATCGTCGATGAACTGCGCGACGTCGCTGGGTGATCTTTCGACGTCCTCGGGCGGAACGATCAGTGTCCCGCCGCGGGAAAACGCGGCCCAGATTTCTTCGACCGATGCATCGAAGGCGGTGGAAAATCCTTGATAGACGCGATCGTCGGCCGTGATTTTGTAGACCGTGCGCAAGGATTTGACGAAGGCCACGACGTTGCGGTGCTCGATCATCACGCCTTTGGGACGGCCGGTCGATCCCGAGGTGTAAATGATATAGCTCAGCGCATTCGGTGCGATTTCGGCGTCCCGCAAACTGTCGACGAGTTCAGCCGGTTGCTCGGCCACAACGTAACGATCCCGGTCAGCGAGAAGCAGCGGGGTTGCGACGTTTCCTTCGATCGCCTTTGCCAGCGCCTCTTCCGAAATGATCATGCGGAGTTTCGCATCGTCCTCGATCGCGCGGATCCGCTCCAACGGCGAACGCGGATCGATTGGAACGTATGCGGCTCCGGCTTTCAGAATGCCGAGAATCGCGGCGTAGAGATGCGACGATTTCTTGAGGTAGATGCCGACGAGATCTTCGGCGCCGATTCCGCACGATGCCAGGTAATTGGCTACGCGATTTGCAGCACAATCGAGCTCTTCGTAGGTGAGCGTTTCGCCCGCGAACTCGATGGCGGTATGATCAGGCCGCCGCTGCGCCTGAAGTTCGAAATAGTGGTGCAGGAGCCGAGGCTCTCGCGCTCTCTCGGTTTCCTGCGAATGCCAACTTGGTTCGAATAGAGACACGGGCTTCCTCGATCGACTGGTGCCGCGAGGCCCCTTCTTCCTTGCTGCCGCCCAACGCGACAGCTACGGAAAGTCGATGCCCTTGGCTTTTGGCGATCCACGTCCGGAACGTCGCCCGCTCTGGCTGCCGGCTAAGGTGTCCGGAGCAGAGGCGATCGTTCCGAGGATCGAATGCAACTGCCAGTGCTTCAGCAATTCCGGTGCCAAGCATTTTCAAGTAGCCTTCTTTCCGCGACCAAAGCCGCGAGACGGCCGCTTCCCGCTCCTCTCGGGGCATGGTTTTCAGGGCCGAGCACTCGGAAGGGGTAAAGACGTCGGCAAGCCACGTCTCAGTCGAGGGGATTACGGCAGTTTCGATATCGACGCCGATTGGCCCGACGGTCGATACCGCGACGACTGACGCCCAACGCGTATGGGAACAGCTGAAATTCAACGTTCCCGCATCCGTTAATAAGCGCGGTTTTCCCGATTCCGACCGATCGAAGCGCCACTCTTTCGGGGCTATTCGACCCGATACGCTTGCCGACAGGGCTCGCCTCAGAACGCTACGCGTCGCGAGCGAGCGATGACGTTTTTCGAGGTTGCGTATGGAAGCGAATTCGAGGACGTCGTCTTGCGTCAGTGTCCCGTAATGCTCCGCCGGCTCGTTCTCCGGATCATGCGGCACGTACCAAATCTGAACACCCGTCAGAATTTGCTCGGATGACGGACAGGCAGGGGAGATCTCAACCTCGGCACGACGAGTGGCCCGGGTTCCGGTCAATTTCCCAGAAAGAGAAAACCGCTCAGCAATTTTTAAAATTAACGCAGACAAAACACAGGCGCCTTATCGCGGGCCGACTGTGATCTGCTCTAAAAAGAACTGCTTATTAAGGGAATGCTAAATCATGCTTACTGATTAAATTGCTCATATAAAGGTAAATAGGTAGCCCTGTTCGCTAACGAGCGACCATATGAGGGCGATGGCGGATATCGATCATGATCGATCTGAAATTGCAGGCGAGTTTCGAGACGTGTTTTTATTTCGGCGAACAATATTCAACGTCATCGCCGTCGGGCTCGCTTTGATGGCCATGACAGCAAGCGCCAACTCCGACGATGGGCCCGCTGCAACGGATAAAGCATCTGCCGTTACGCCGAGCGGTCTCGTTCCCGTTTATCCGGCGGAATACAATTGTTCGCCGATCACTTCGGGATATGCGAGCTGGATCGATGTCGATGGAACGCGCCGCGATGAGATTCATACCGGCATCGATGTGGGACGCTTGGGCGAATGGGTTTTAGCGCCCGGACCCGGGACTGTGCGCGCGGTCTGGAAAGCCAATTGGAAATGGGGCATCGAAGGCGCGCTTCTGATCCGGCATGATCGCCGCGATCTCAATCTCAGCGACGGACCTGAAGTTTACTATTCCGAGTTCGATCATCTCGACTTCAACGAGATCAAACATTTCAAAACCGGAGACACGGTAAAGCGCGGCCAGCGGCTCGCGCGCGTCACACATCCCGGAGAGAATGAAACCTATCTTCCCGAAGTTCATTGGGAGGTGTGGAAAGCCGATCACGACAATCTAACGTGGCGCAAGAATGCCTACGGCGCACCGGAGTGGTGGAACGAGAGCGCCGAGCTTATCGATCCACTCTCGATGCTCGCGTTGAATAATCCACCTGCGGACGGAAAAAGCGTGGTGATTTCGCCGTTTATCAAAGGCAAGGACTACAGCGGCTTTCACGGATTTACCTATATTATGCCGTGCAGGCGGAAGTAGCGGCATATCCGGAAACCTTGGCGCCCCTGTCGGCATCGGAAGTTGGCATTGCGCTTGCTTCTATCCCTCCCAACTCGATCCGAAACAGGAGTGGGTCAATGTCCCGAATTCTTGCAACACCCCGTACCGGCATCATCGCGGTATTTTCAGCCGTATGCGCCCTATTCTTCGCAATGCCCGCCAATGCACAAAGCTTGGCATCTTCATCCGCCCAAAGCGATACGGGCAGCATTTGGTGGAACGAGCTTATCAGCGCCAACCCGGATCGCAGCCGCGACTTCTATGCGAGCGTCATCGGCTGGTCTCCGAAGGTCGTGGCAGCTGAAGACACGTCGCGTCCGCCTGCTCCCGGCGAAAACGAATACACACTCTTCATGCAGAACGGCGTCGAGAGCGCCGGTTTGGCAAAGTACGACGGCAAGGAGCCGACCGATCCGAAGCCTGGCTGGCTGACCTACGTTCAAGTCGCAAATGTCGACGATGCCGTCGTCGAAGCCTTGAAGAAGGGCGGAAAGGTCATCAAAGCTCCGACGGATGCCGCGAATGTCGGACGGATCGCGATCATCGCCGATCCGGATGGCAATCCGTTCGGACTCTACACGCCGGCGAGCAAGGACGCGAAGATCGCCGGACACTGAGCACGTCGCGAACCTAGTAATATGACCTGAACGACGCGCGGGACTTTCGATCGAGCGACTGTGCGCCGACTCATTCGTTTTGGGATTGAAAAACTAGATCTTCGCGATGCGGTCCGGCGGGTTTCTGCCGGACCGTAACTTTTTCGGGCGGGCAACGGCGTTACGGTCCGTGATCGGCATGGCCCCCGCTCGTTGGCGATGCCGATCGTGTCAGACAGCTTAGCCGCTGATCCGTGCCGCGCACGGCCGCGCGATGACAACGCACTTGGCTGTGATCAAAGCGTTCTTCGCGCAATCCCACCGGACACTTGCGGCGCGGTCGAAATTTGAAAACGCACGGCCATAACGGCTTTCCGCTGCTTCTTCCCAGTTGCTAATCGCCGCTTCCCTCGCGCGGTCGCTGCCAAGGCCGAACACGCCCTTGCCGGTGGCCGCGCCTTCGAGCACCGGACGGCACTCGCCGCGCCGGTTCCAGCGTGCGTCCGCAGTCGTCGCCGAGCCAACGACGCTGAGGCCAACCAGAATCGCCACGCCGATTTTAAAAGTCATTGCTTTCACTCCCCTATTCTTACCAGCCCGCACGACGCCATGACGAGGTTGTATTGTCAATCTGATAGCAGTCGAAATGCGTGGATCTGCGGCCCCGAGGCGACACGCATTGGGGTCCAAAAGATAAGTCGTCATTCAATTCGGCAGTTTTGAGCGCAAGATTGTGGAACATCCGAGCCCGGAC
>JAEWCT010000190.1 GCA_023390485.1 Pseudomonadota bacterium | reverse complement strand
AGCGTGGCAAGTTTGGAGCGCGGCCATGGCCATTGGCCGATCCGCGCGAGGGAGGCTTCGTCAATCGCGACGATGCGCACGGGGAATGCCGGGTCAGCCTGGCGTGGCGATGCGCGGAGGAAGGAATCGAAAACCGAGAGTCTGAGGCGCGCCACCGGTTCGGGATCGGCGATGCGCAGCGCGAGGCATGCCCCGAGTACAGCGATGGAGATCAGAAATGCGAGCGGCAGGCGGCTTAAGCCGAGATCCATTGATCAGCATCCGTATGCCGATAGCGCGTGGCGTCAGAACGCGAATTCTGAGCCGGCAGCATCGGGTTGCCCGCAACTCTCGCATGCGGAAGACGGCGCGGCAAAGTGCCGGCGCTCGATCTTCCGATGGGCGAGGAACCTCCGCATTCCGGCAGGCGATAGCGATGCAAGAGATCGGCCACCAAGCTTCTTATGAACGGTTGAATTTGGCGGGATGAATTGAGCGTTCATTTTTTGGGCTTGCTTGCGCCCTCTTTCTGCATAGTCTTAAAAGTATCACAAATCGGTAATCATCCGAAAAGACGAAGAAAAAGGACGGGGGTAATTTGGACAGCATGACATCGCCCCTAGGGCGGCGCCTTGGCATCCGCTCCGGATTTGCCACGGCTTTTTTTGCTGCATTCGTTCTCGGTGCGCCGGAACCCGCCCGCGCGGAAATCGGCAGCGATGATCGGCATATCGATTCGCTCCCACCTCAATCCGATGTTCGCGAGATCGAAGACGGCGAGTTCCCATTCGAGCTGCGCAAAATCGCCGACAAGCTCGAAAGCCCCTGGGCGATGGCATTCCTGCCCGATGGCCGAATTCTGGTCACCGAGCGGCCCGGACGCCTTCGCGTCATCGAGGGCGACATGCTCCTCCCGGCGGGTATCACAGGGGTGCCGACGGTTCTTTCGGGCAGCCACTCAGGGCTTCTGGATGTCGTCGTCGATCCTGAATTCCCGAAGAATCACCGTTTGTTTCTCTCCTATATGCACGGGACTCCGGAAGCCGGAACGATACGGATTGCCAGCGCTGTCCTCGACGGCATGGACCTCGTCAACAAGCAGGTCATTTTTGAGAGCCGGCCAGCCGCGAGCGGGCTCGACCAGATCGGCGGACGCCTGGCGTTCGGGCCGGACAAGGCTCTCTATTTGACGATCGGCGACCGCTTCCAAAAGGAGCGCGCACAAGATCTGCTCGATGACGGCGGCAAGATCATCCGCATCAATGTCGACGGCTCGATCCCGGAAGACAATCCGTTCGTCGGACGCAGCGACGTGCTACCGGAGATCTACAGCTACGGGCATCGCAACCCGCAAGGATTGATCGGGAACGTCGGAGACGGCCAGCTCTGGTCGATTGAGCAGGGTCCGAAAGGCGGCGACGAGTTGAACCTCATTACTGGCGGCAGCAATTATGGATGGCCGCTCGTGACCTATGGAGTTAACTACGACGGGTCCGTCATTTCGGACAAGACATCGGCTCCCGGCATGGTCGACCCGGTCTACGTTTGGGTCCCCTCGGTCGCTCCGGCCAGTCTTGTTTCCTACTATGGCAACGTCATGCCCGACGATTGGCGCGGGGACTTCCTGGTCGGAACGCTCGTCGGTGAATGTCTGATACGGCTCCGAATGGACTCGGGCAAAGTCGTCAAGGAAGAACGCTATCTCCACCATAAGATTGGGCGTATTCGCGACGTCGCTGTCGCTCCGGACGGGTATATCTATCTGTTGACCGACAGTTCCGATGCCTCGATCTATCGGATCGAGCCGCTGACGGATCAAGTCGCCAAGGCCAGGTCAGATCAGTAGACGTTGGATTTGTGGACGGATGATCGCCGTTCGTCGCGACTACCCCTTTCGAACCTCGGACCGCATGATTGTCATGCGGCCGAGGCGAAGTTTGCCCACTATTTAGCCCTGCACAGCGATTGACCTTTTCCTGCCTTGCCACCACAGTGGCAGAGGAAGGATTGGACGCCGTCACGCTTGAGTGGCGAAAAGCGTCACGTCGCCCAAGATTTCCCAAAGGGAACAATTTCTTGGGGACCTCACATGTCAGCTAGCGAACCAAAAGTGGTCGATGAGGACGTAAAAGTCCTTCATTCGATGGGCTACGCGCAGGAACTTTCCCGGCGCATGCATACCTTTTCGAACTTCGCGATTTCGTTCTCCATCATCTGCATTCTCTCGGGCGGCATTAACTCGCTGGCGCAGGCGACGTCGGGCTCCGGCGGAATTGGCATCGGCATCGGCTGGCCGCTCGGCTGCCTGGTTTCCGGCGTCTTCGCCATCTGCATGGCTCAGATCAGCTCGGCCTATCCAACGGCCGGCGGCCTCTATCATTGGGGTTCGATCCTCGGCAATCGCTTCACTGGGTGGCTGACCGCCTGGTTCAACCTTCTCGGTCTCATTACGGTTTTAGGCGCGATCAACGCCGGTACGTGGACATTCTTCGAAGGTGCCTTTCCGAACCTCGGCATCGAGAACAACCTGACGAACCAGACGATCTTCCTCGCCATCATCACGGGCGGCATGGCGCTGATCAACCACTACGGCATCGGCCTGACGATGAAGCTGACGGACTTCTCAGGCTATCTGATCTTCGCAACGTCGCTGGCGCTTGCGGCTGTCTGCCTGATCTTCGCGCCGAGCTGGGATGTCAGCCGCTTGTTCACATTCCACAACTATTCGGGCGATCCGGGCGGCGGTGTCTGGCGTCGGTATCCGACAGCTGGGTCTTCCTGCTCGGCCTATTGCTGCCGATCTACACGATCACCGGCTACGACGCCTCCGCGCATACATCGGAAGAAACCGTCAATGCCGCGCAATCCGTGCCGAAGGGCATGGTGACTTCAGTGCTCTGGTCGGCCGTCTTTGGTTATATCATGCTCGGGGCCTTCGTGCTGATGATCCCGAACATGGACGAAGCCGCCAAACAGGGTTGGAACGTCTTCTTCTGGGCCATGGACCAGCGCGTCCCGGGTGGTATCAAAGAAGCGCTTTATCTCGCGATCTTCGTCTCGCAGCTGCTTTGCGGGCTGGCGACGGTAACATCCGCCTCGCGCATGATCTTCGCGTTCTCGCGCGACGGGGGCCTGCCATTCTCCAAGGCTCTCGCCAAGGTTTCACCGAAGCACCGCACGCCAGTCATTGCCATCTGGACCGGAGCGATCCTCGCCTGGCTCTTCGTCTGGGGTGCCTCGGTTGTCTCGATTGCCGGAACGTCGGCCTACACGATCGTCGTATCGTGCACGGTCATCTTCCTATTCTTCTCCTTCGCCATTCCGATTGCCCTCGGCCTCTTCGCCTACGGCACGTCGAAGTGGCCCAAAATGGGTCCGTGGAACATTGGAAAGCCGCTCTACTCGCTCTTCGCGGTTCTCTCCATACTTTCGATGATCCTGATCTTCGTCATCGGTGTGCAGCCGCCGAACGACTGGGCGCTCAACATCACGGTCGGGTTCGTGGTGCTGACGGCGCTGATTTGGGTCCTCCTGGAGCGCAACCGCTTCCAAGGGCCGCCAATCGGCGACGTGATTGCGAAGCGTCAGGCCGAGATCAAAGCCGCCGAGGCAGCCGTCGGCGAAACGCACTGACGGGGCTAAGACCTCTTAGATGTCAAAAAATGGTGCGGGCCGGATCAATCGATCCGGCCCGCATCTGTTACACATCCCACCAAACGTCTCGACAGGAGTATGACAATGGCAGACCGGCTAAAGGGTAAGATTGCGATCATCTCGGGCGGAGCAACGGGGATGGGCGGCGCCTCTTCCCGCCTGTTCGCGGCGGAAGGTGCGGCCGTCGGCGTGATCGACCGCAACGAGGAGGCCGGGCGCGCCGTGGTCGCCGAGATCAACAAAGCCGGGGGCAAGGCCGTTTTCGCCTCTGCCGATGTCGCGGACCAAGCTCAGGTCAACGCCGCCGTCGCGAGCGTCACGTCCGCAATCGGACAAGCCAACGTGCTCTTCAATCACGCCGGTACGATCATCATCAAGCCGTTCCTCGAGACGTCGCTCAAGGAGTGGGAATGGCTGATGGGCATCAACGTCACGAGCATGTATCTGATGACGCAAGCCGTGCTGCCGGGCATGCTGGAGATGGGCGGCGGCTCCATCGTGTGCACCTCGTCGATCTCGGCCATCGCGGCGACGCCTTTGGAGACCGCGTATAATACGTCGAAGGGCGCCTGCCATATGTTCGCGCGGTCGATCGCCGTCGAATACCGCGACAGGGGCATCCGCTGTAACGCGGTTTGCCCGGGCTTCGTTGCGACCCCCCACGGCCTCAGGGAAGTGGCCGAACTGCAGAAGCTTGGCGTCGATGCGTCCGAAGCGGCGCTCGCGGTTCAGCAGGGCCGGTTGTGCGAACCGGAAGAAGTGGCGCGTGCTGCACTGTTCCTTGCCAGCGACGAAGCGAGCTTCGTCAACGGCGCTCACCTCTTCGTCGACAACTGCTTTACGGCGGTGTGAGTGCCGGAATCCCTCTCCCCTCCGGGGAGAGGCGTTCTTATTTGATCAGTTCGGGGCCGGGTTCGCCTTCGATCAGGAACTGGGATTCGTCCTTCAGATTGACGCCGGTCAGGCCGCGGCGGAATGCTTCGCGCAGAAGCCACGCGGTCTTAAACGTGCCTTCATCGTAAGAAAGCCCGCGCTGGCGAATGTTCGAGATGCAGTTGCGGTCGGCGTCCTTGATGCCGACGCGCGGCGAAAACGTGAGGTAGACGCCAAGGCTGTCGGGTGACGAAAGGCCCGGCCGCTCGCCGATCAGCACGAGCACGGCCTTGCCGCCGAGTATTTCGCCCGCTTCATCGCCGAGCGCCACGCGGGCGTCATCGGCGAGCAGAACCGGCGCTAGTTTCCAGCCCGCTTTCACCACGTAAGGCATAAACGCCGACATATACGCGAGCGTATTGGCGGCGACGCCGAGCGACGACAGTCCGTCGCCGACGAGAATGACGAGATCGGGTTTCGCGGCTTCGATCTCGGACGCGCGCACGAGCGCTTCACGCGAGGCATCGGACAACCGGCGGCCGAGATCGGGACGGCGGAGATATTCAGAGCGATCGCCTGCAGCGCTCGCTATTCGCAACGTTGATAGGCCGAGCGCCGACAGACCCTTTTCGATGGGCGTCCAATCAATCGGTGTCGTCACCGCGTCGCGCGCCATGGCGTGCGAGAGAGCGAAGTTCAGAACTTCGCGCGTCGGCATCGCGGCGCCCGAGCGGCCAAGGCCGATGCGTGCGTCGGTGAACCGTTTCAGATTTGCCCAGGGATCCTCTATCATGGTGGTCATGCCGCCAGCGCCTGTGCATGTGTGAGAAGCGGATTGCCGGAACTGTGCGGCGCGAGGTGGCCGGTGGTATCGGTCACGCCGATGCGGGCGAGCCACGCTTCGAACTCCGGCGCGCGCTTGAGGCCCAGCGCCTCGCGCACGTAGAGCGCGTCATGGAACGACGTCGACTGGTAGTTCAGCATGATGTCGTCTGCTCCGGGGATGCCCATGATGAAGTTGACGCCGGCGGCGCCGAGCATCATCAGCAGGATGTCCATGTCATCCTGATCGGCTTCGGCGTGGTTCGTGTAGCAGATATCGCAACCCATCGGCAGGCCGAGCAGCTTGCCGCAGAAATGATCTTCGAGTCCGGCGCGGATGATCTCCTTGCCGTTGTAGAGATACTCGGGACCGATGAAGCCGACGACGGTGTTGACGAGAAGCGGCTTGAACTGCCGGGCCACGGCATAGGCGCGGGCTTCGATCGTCTGTTGATCGCAGCCGTGATGCGCGTCCGCCGACAGGGCCGAGCCCTGCCCCGTTTCGAAATACAAGCAGTTATCGCCGACAGTGCCGCGCTTGATGCTGAGTGCGGCTTCGCGGCCTTCCTTCAGGTGCGCCAGCGTCACGCCGAAGGAGGCATTGACGCCCTCCGTGCCGCCGATCGACTGGAATACGAGATCGACTGGCGCGCCCTTGGCGATGGCATCGATCGTGGTCGTCACGTGGGTCAGCACGCAGCTTTGCGTCGGAATTTCGAAGCGGCGGATGATGTCGTCCATCATCACCAGGAGATCGGTGATCGCCGTCAGATTATCACTCGCAGGATTGATGCCGATGACCGCGTCTCCGCAGCCGTACATCAGGCCATCGACGATCGAGGCGGCGATGCCCCTCTTGTCGTCGGTTGGGTGATTGGGTTGCAGGCGCACGGCCATGTGGCCCGGAAGGCCGATCGTATTGCGGAACCGGGTGATGACGTGTGCCTTCTTGGCTCCGAGCACGAGATCCTGATTGCGCATGATCTTCGAGACGGCTGCGACCATCTCCGGCGTCAGCCCGGGGGCGAGCGCGGAAACTTTCTGCGGCGTCGCGCCTTCCGAAAGGAGCCAGTCACGAAATTCGCCGACCGTCATGTGCGCGACGGGGGCGAAGGCTGCCGCATCATGCGTATCGATGATGAGGCGCGTAACGTCATCATCCTCGTATGGAATGATCGCATCGTTGAGAAACTGCTTCAGGGGTACATCGGCAAGAGCCATCTTGGCGGCGACGTTCTCGGCGGCTGACGTTGCCGCTACGCCTGCCAGCACATCGCCCGATCTGGGTGGCGTGGCTTTGGCCAAAAGCTCCTTCAGGGACGAGAATGTGTAGGTCGTTCCGCCAGCATGCACCCTATACATGGCCCTCTCCGATCTCCCGTTCGCTGTCCTCAATAATGTCCTTTGGTGCTTTCTGCGCAAGCTTCAAATCGTGCTTACGCGACCAACATCCGCCTCTTTGCAGTGCACGTTAATGCGAAGCAGCTCCGGATTTTGGCTTGAGTGAGGATTTGTTAGGCCGGTGCCTCGCGAGATGGGCGACGCCCGAGATGAAGGCATTCATCGAATCGTCGAACGCGGCATCGGGGTCGAGCGTCTTCAGCGCGGGAATGAGCGCGCGGGTCGCTTTATACGTTTCGGAGTCGAGAGCCCTGAGTTCCGTTTCTTCGCTCTCACCTATCGGACGCAGCAGGCCTTCGGCCTCGGCAAGCGCAAAGCCCAGAACGAACGCGTAAAATGCGAGCCCCAGTCCCGCGGCCTGGGTGTCGGCAAGTCCGGCCTGCCGCAATGCGCAATAGACGATCTCGCTCGAGATGTGGTCGGCGGGGCCGGTCGCGTTATAGCGAAAGTGAAGATGAAAAACGCGCGGGTGACGATGTGCGAGCATCCGATAGGCGTTGGCGACAGCCTTCAGGTCATTTTGCCAGTTCGCAGTCGCCACCGGTATTTCGATGCCGCGCAAGGCGTGGTCGGCAATGGCGCGAAGCAGTTCTTCCTTCGAGCGGAAATGATGCAGGATGGTCATCGGATCGACGCCGACGATGGCCGCGAGCTTGCGGATCGAAAATCCCTGCTCGCCGGCGCTCGCGAACAGGGTAAACGCGGCGTCGAGGATTTCCGATTTCTCTACTCCCCGCCGCGCCCTAGATTTCAGCTCTGTCATCCCGGCGGCCCTTGACTTCTACACTGTAGAGCTTACTCTGCAAGCCGTTGAAGACGCAAGTAACGCTATCGTTAGTGATCGAGTGCGCCGCGCCGAAAATGGTGCGACCGGCCAGGGAATAACGGGAATGGCGCCGTCGGATATCCGGCTCCCGGCTATTTTTTCGAATGGTGCATCGGCTGCCACCGGTTGCAACGAGACCGCGCGTTCCGGAAAGCGCGCTCCTCATCCGAAGCGCGAGCTTCTGAGGCTTTGTGCCCGCATCGGCTATACGCCGCACTAAGCGTCTCCCAGCATTTTCATTCGCGCCGGCCGAGCATACCGGCCTTCATCTATTCCGCTGGAGGGAAGACCCGTGTCCAACCGATTTCAGACCAAGCAGATCCAAGACCTCGACGCACAGCACCACCTGCACCCGTTCTCCGATCATCAGTCGCTGAGGGCCGCCCAGAACGTCCGCGTGATCGTCAAAGGCGAAGGCCCGTACGTGATCGACAGCGAAGGCAAGCGCATCCTCGATGGGATGGCCGGTCTTTGGACGACGAACATCGGTTACGGAAATAAAGAGCTGGCGCAGGCCGCCTACGACCAGATGGTCGAGCTGCCGTTCTACAATACGTTCTTCAAGACGACGCATCCGCCGGTCGTCGCGCTTTCGCGCAAGCTCGCGGAACTGGCGCCGCCACACATCAATCAGGTCTTCTTCGGCTCGTCGGGATCTGAATCCAACGACACGGCGATCCGCCTCATCCGGCATTACTGGGTGCTCAAGGGCGAACCGAAGCGGCGCATCATCATCAGCCGCAAGAACGCCTACCATGGCTCGACCATTGCTGCGGGTTCCATGGGCGGCATGAGCCACGTCCATCAGCACAGCTATCCGGTCTACGAAGGGTTCCGGCATGTGATGGACCCCTATTGGTACGGAGACTCGTTCCCCGGCGAGACGCCGGAGGCGTTCGGGCTTCGCGCGGCGCGTGCCATCGAGGAAGAGATTCTTCGCTGCGGGCCAGAGAATGTCGCGGCATTTGCGGGCGAGCCGGTTCAAGGCGCCGGCGGCGTCAAGATTGCGCCGTCGACCTATTGGCCCGAAGTTCAGCGCATCGTCGACAAGTACGGCATCCTGCTGCTCGCCGACGAAGTGATCACCGGCTTTGGCCGCGTTGGCACCTGGTTTGCTTCGGAATTCTATGGGCTCAAGCCGAACCTGATCACATTCGCGAAGGCCGCGACGTCCGGGTACATCCCACTTTCCGGCGTTCTCGTGGACGACAAGATCGTCGAAGCGTTGATGTCGAAGGACGACGACTTCAATCACGGTTACACGTTCTCGGGCCATCCCGTTGCGTGCGCCGTGGCGTTGAAGAACCTCGAAATCATGGAGCGTGACCGGCTCGTTCCGAAGGTGAAGGAGACGACGGGTCCGGCGCTCGCCAAGCTTTTTGCGCGCTTCAAAGACCATCCGCTCGTCGGCGAAGTTCGCACCGTCGGTCTCCTCGGCGCGATCGAACTCGTCGCCGACAGGAAAACGCGCAAACGCTTCGACGATCCGGGCCGCGTCGGTCTCATCTGCCGCGATCACTTCTTCCGCGAAGGGTTCATCATGCGCGCGGTCTTCGACACCATGATCTGCGCGCCGCCGCTGATCTGGACGGAAGCACAATTCGAAGAAGCCGGCGCCGTGATCCAGAAGGCACTGGATAAGACGCTCGCAGACGTCTCTGGAGAACTTGCGGCATGAGCCGGCCAATTATCGTCATCCCCTGCTGCACGGATATGGTCGGAGGACTCCAGGCGGACGTCGTCGTGAGGAAATACGCCGTCGCGGTCGTCGAAGGCTCGGAGTGCCAGCCGCTCTTTGTTCCGGTCGGCAAGGGGCTTGCCGATATCGGCTCAGTTCTCGACGTCGCGTCCGGCATCCTTTTGACGGGCGCGATCTCAAACGTCGAGCCGGTGCACTACAGCGACGAAGAGCCGATCCTCCCGGACGCGATCGAACGCGACCGGGAAGCGGTGACCTTGCCGCTCATTCCGGCTGCAATCGAGCGCAAGCTGCCGATCTTCGCGATTTGCCGAGGCTTCCAGGAGCTCAACGTGGCGCTCGGCGGCACGCTGCATCAGGCTGTGCATGCGCTTGATGACTACGCCGATCACCGCGAGCCGCAGGTCAAAGATTTTGACGTGATGTTCGCTGCCCGCCATCCGGTCAAGCTCACGGGCGAACTCAGGACGTGGCTCGGGCAGGAGACGATCGTCGTCAATTCGCTGCACGGACAGGGCGTCAGGACGCTCGCCAAGCCGCTCGTCGCCGAAGCTTTCGCCGAAGACGGACTGATCGAAGCCGCGCGCGCGCCTTCAGGCCATCCGTTTTCCCTCGGCGTGCAATGGCACCCCGAGTGGCAGATTCATTCAAATCCCCAATCCCTGGCGCTGTTCCGCCGCTTCGGCGACGCTGCGAGAGGCAAGATCGCTAAAGGACAGGCCGCATGACGACGGACACTTTCATCACCATCGAAGAGGCGACGGCATTTCTCGACGCCAATCCAACCGTCACGTGGATCGACATCATCCTCTTTGACATGAACGGCATGGCGCGCGGCAAGCGCGTCCGGCGCGGCGATCTCGTCGGGGCTGCGAAGAACGGTCTGCTTCTACCCGCATCGGGTTTACGTGCTCGACCCGCGTGGCAATTCGATCGCGGAAACGGGGCGTCTTTGGGAG
>JAEWCT010000141.1 GCA_023390485.1 Pseudomonadota bacterium | reverse complement strand
GCCCTGCTCGATACCGCGCGACTCCTTCATCGCCGGCGAAAGCCAGACGACCATGGGCACATGGATCTGCGCATCCGGCGCGATGGCATAAGGCATCCCGTGAAGATACATGCCCTTCTCGCCAAGGCTCTCGCCATGATCGGACACATAGATCATGCCCGTATCGACGCCATGTCCCGCCGCGCCCTTCAGCACTTCGACGAGACGCGCTAGGACATGATCCGTGTAGAGGATCGTATTGTCATAGGCATTGACGATGCTCGCCAGATCGCACCGGCTGAACTGCGCATCCTTGCATGCAGGCCGGAACGTCTCGAACTTTTCCGGATAGCGCTTCCAGTACGCGGGACCGTGACTGCCCATCATATGAAGCACAATCACCGTATCCCGATCGAGCTTGGCAATGCGCTCTTCGAGACCATCAACGAGAATATCGTCGAAGTTCACGGTGCTCGGATAGAACGTCGGAACGTTATGCCCCGTCAGCGTCTCCGTCGGGATACGGGCACACACACCCTTGCAGCCCGCTTGATTGTCGCGCCACACGACATCGATGCCGGCGCGCTTCAGGATATCGAGAAGATTTTCGCGCCCGTCGGCTTTCTCGTTCGTGAAAAGATCATGACCGAACCCCGAGAACATGCACGGGACGGATTGTGCCGTATCGGTGCCGCACGAGTAGGCTTGCCCGTAGTTGATAAGATCGCCGATCGACGCGAGCCCTGGGTTCGTCGGCCTTTGATAGCCGTTGAGCGAAAAATGATCCGCGCGTGCAGTCTCACCAACGACAATGACGAAGAGCGATTTGCGGCCGCCACTGAGAACGCTGCGCCGCGCATCCTCGCCATAGGATACAACGGTCTTCGGCCGCTTGCGCTCCTGTTGTCGCCAATAGGCTGCAAGAGCCGAAACGAAATTCACCGGGGTCAACGTCATCTTGAGTGTGCGGTGATCGCGCGTCAGCGAAAGGAAATCGCCCCAGGCCGGAACCAGCACGACAACGAGGATCACAAACGACAGAGCGGCAGCCTTGAGCTTGCCTAACGCCTCGCGGCGAAACGATTGCTCCGTCCATGGCGTGAGCCAGAACAGGACCGCCGGAACCAGTCCGAGGAACACGACATACGCGACAAGCTTCAGCGTCATCAGATCGCCGGCTTCGCCCGTATCCGTCTCGAACACGTTACGAACCATGTGCGCGTCGATGACGATGCCGTATTCGTTCATGAAGTACGTGGCCGCTGCCATCGCGGGCAGAAACAGCAGCACGACGATGCGCAAGAGCGGCTTTACCGATAGCGCCAGCAGAACGAGATAGGCGACGATAACGATCGACACCGCTGCTGAGCCGACGTGCAGCCATTCGCTGAACCGGGATGGTTCGACGACCTCAACAAATTTCCGCCAGAAGGGCTGATTGAGAACCAGCGCCGCATAGATCGCAACGATAAGCGCCAAAAATTCGGGGCGCCGCGGTTTGAACACGGTTGGTCCTGCTTCGGATTGGCTTGGGCTAGCTTGGCCCTTGGCGAATGTGCCGGTCACGGGCCGGCTCGATCTGCATCAACAGCACCGGCCAAGCCTCGTCAAGCGGCGGCGCGCTTCCGTGATGCCTCGACCAACCGCTCGAGCGTAACTTCCGTCGATCGATCGAGCCGGCCGTCAACTCGGCGCGGACGAAAATGCAACTGGAAGGACTTCAGAACTTTTTCCGTGCCCGGATCGAGTGTACCCGTGGCGTTCACATCGTAACCATATGAAGCAAGATGCTCCTGCGCCCGAAGAACGCGCGGACCCGAAGCTCCGGGCCGTAGTCCAGGATCGTCCTCTCTGACCGGAGATGGACGCACCCAGAGCCCGAGCCCTTCCTTCGCAAGAAGCAGCCAATTGAACTTTTCGCCGGGATCGATCTTTCGCCCCGGCGCCACATCGGAATGCGCAAGAACGTTATCCGGTGCGATGTGGTGGCGCCGCACGATATCTTTCGAAAGCGCGATAACGGCCGCCATCTGATCAGGTGGAAAATCCGGGTAGCCGTGCTCGTGCCCAGGATTATGGATTTCGATACCGATCGAATGCGAGTTGATGTCCGTCTCACCGCGCCAATACGAGACGCCCGCATGCCAGGCACGTTGCTCTTCCGGCACGAGCTGCGTAATGCGCCCGGTTTCATCGACGACGTAATGGCAGGACACGCCGCTTTCGGAACGTCCGAGCCAATCGATAGCCTTGGCGGCCGAACTCATGCCCGTGTAATGCAGAATGAGCAACGACGGCTTCACGCCGCCGCGCCTTGCCTCACGATTGTCTGCGGGATGCACGTGATGGGAAAGCGGCGTGTCGGCTTTGAAGGTCACGTCGGCTCCAGAGCTCGTTCGACGCGCTGGCCGCGCTCTTCCAATATCGCCTCGTATGCGGCGGTGATCGCCGCAAGCCGGCGTTCCGCGCCCGCCAGGAATTCGGGCGGCACGCCCTTCGAAACCAGCGCATCCGGATGATGGCCTTTGACCAGCTCGCGGTAGCGCGCCTTGATTTCCTTGTCGGATGCCGTCGGCGAAATGTGCAAGACTTCGTAAGGGCTGTCGGCATCGACGACGAAGCTGCGCCGGACGCACCGGAATTCGCCCTTCGTCAATCCGAAGATCTCGGCGACGTGCGCAAGATAGCGATCCTCGTCGGGATGCAAAATGCCGTCCGCGCTCGCGACATGAAACAGGCATTCGAGCACGGACAGCTTCAGCTCGGGCTGCCCTTCGAGAATGCGGGCGATCTGCGCCGCATAGGTTTCGTATCCGGCAACGTCCTGGCTCGCCAGCTCATAGAGCTTCCGGACGTGCGCGCATTCGCTATCGGGAACCTTGAACTGCCGCTTGAAGGCTTCGGCTTCGATCGGCAACGAAACGCCGTCGGCTTTGCTCATCTTGGCGGCGAGTGCGACCACGGCAATCGTGAAGGCGACGCGCGACTGGGCCGGCGTATGTCCGCCTTCCAGGCCGAAGGCCCCTTTGACGTGATCCAGCGCGGAGCGCAGTCCTCCGCTATACGCCGCAACGGCGTTCTTCAGAAATTGCCAGGGCATCTAAGGTCCTTGGGTTCTTTCGCGTCAACCAGGCTAGCCCGCCGCGGCTGTCACGGGAAACCATAAACGACGTGCGACAGGAACACCCCTAAAATAACGGCAACATAGGCGAAAAACGGGAATTCCAGCTATGCAGCCGACCTGGAGAACCTAGCCGGCTGGCCTAGGAAACGGAGGAGCCGCCGTTTTTCCGGCTCTGTAGAAAAGCCTGAAACGCCGAGGCATCCGCAGCCCGGCGCAGCTTCTCGAGATACGACCGGAACTCCTCGGCCTCGTTCTCGAGACGAGCTATGGTCGCGCGCCGGTAATCCTCGAACGCCGAGTTCTCCGGATTGCGATCGGCTGTGCCGCAAGCGCCTGCCATCCCGCAGCGCCGCCGTGCCAATGGCCGAAGCAAAATCGCTGCGCCCATGATGAGCAGCGCCACCGCCGCAAAATGCAGAATGACGAACGGCAGGAACAGAAGGTGATGAAACATCGGAATAGCTCCGTCGGCTGGAGAAGATAAAAAATTGGGGCCGCCAGTCAGGCAGCCCCATTGAATTCTTCTTGGATCAGGCCGTCGCGCCCTCATTCGGTGCCGGACGCTCGCGGCGTTCCGACATGAACTGATCGAATTCGGACTTGTCCTTGGCCTGCCGCAAGCGATCGAGGAATGCACGGAATTCCCGCTCCTCCTCCTCGAGCCGCTTCAGCGTCGCCTCGCGATAATCGTCGAACGCCTTGTTGCCGCTCGACGGGGCGCCTCTGCTGAAATTACGAAATTCATCTTCGACGCGCGACCGCGCCCGCTCAAATCGATCGGCGAACCGGCTTTCCCACCGGCAGCGACCACGTCCTCCATGCCATCCGCAGTTCATGCGTCCACTCCAGAGCATATAGGCCAGGATGGCGAGGCCAGCCGGCCAGAAAACGATGAAACCTAAGACCATCGCGGCAACCCACGCCGGCCTGCCGAAGTCATCGAGCGTCTGAACCACTTGCGTCATCACCACCCTCTCCTTGGTTAGGATGTAAATGTATTTTACATTCACATAGGTGGGACGGCAAGTAGGCACGTCAAGAGCCCATTGAGGTTTTTTGTTTCTGGCGGCGGGAGGCTCAATTCATCGGAGCCCGGCCGCTGCGCAAAGACCTACCGCCCGCCCTTCAGCCGCTTCATCAACTCGATGGCGATTTCATTTTTGAACGCGAACGGGTCAACGGTGACGCCCAAAATCGTCTGGCAATGCGGACAGTTGTAGCTTGCACCGGCGAAGACATTTCCCATCGCATTCGAGATATTGATCTGCTCCGCACGCACGCTGCCGACGATGTTCTGACATTTAGGGCACTTGCCGGGCATTACCACCTCCGACGCATCATCATCCGATATCGACCCCGAACGTCGCCGACGTTCGTCGATCGTTTTCGTTTCGATAGCTGGAACGCCAACGCCTGAGCCAGCCAGCCGTTGCGGTTGGCAGCATTCCGCTGTCGTCAACCGCACCCAATCGCGAGCGAGTCGCATCTCCCTATGCATTTGTAGGCAGAATATCGCCGGACGGACAATCGGCTCCGCATGCGACTATCCACACGCGTCAACAGTGTGATCCTGTCGCCGGCCTAGTCGCCGCTCTTCCGCGGCCGTGCGCCGAGGCCATCGAGATAAATGAGCACCGCAGCATCGAGAAGATCTTCGGGGCTCATCGGAATGGGCCGCCGGGCTTCGTCGCCGCGCGCGAAGAGCGATGCGATGCCGTGGGCTTCAGCCCAGATGTGAAGCGCCATCATCATGGCGGGTGGCCGTTTGGCCTCAGGCATCCCCGCGACGAGCGCTGAACAGGCGTCCTTCAAAACATTGAACGCGCGTTCGCCCGCAATATGGAGATCCGGAAACGCCTTGAACGACAGTCCGGATTCGAACATGGCGGAATACTGCGCGGGCTCGACCCTCGCGAAATCGAGATACGCCCGGCCGACACGTTCGAATGCTGTGAACGCATCCGGCGTGCCACCCGCCCAGGCTTGCTTCAACTTCGCCTCGAACGCCTCGAACGCACGCCGGGCAACGTCTGCCATAAGCGCATCGCGAT
>JAEWCT010000136.1 GCA_023390485.1 Pseudomonadota bacterium | reverse complement strand
GCCCTGCTCGATGATGTCGTCCGTTGGCTTGACGACGCGAAAGCAGAGGAAATCGTCTCCCTTCCCCTCAAAGGCAAATCCGCACTGGGCGATTATATGGTCGTCGCGTCGGGCCGAAATGACCGGCACGTTGGCGCCATCGCCGAGCAGCTGCGTGAAAAGCTCAAGGCGCGTGGCGAGTCGCGCGTCAGGGTCGAAGGCTTGGGCGCCTGCGATTGGGTGCTGATCGACACCGGCGACGTGATCGTTCACGTCTTCCGGCCCGAGGTCCGCGAATTCTATAATCTCGAAAAGATGTGGCAGGCGGAGATCCCGCCGGATGCATCGCGCGGCGACTCCTCGCAGCACTGATTGCGCGGATTGAGAAGAGTACTTTCAGCGGACGCGGCCGCGCATCTTCGGCCGCGCTAACAGGCGATCGATGCGCATCGCGATCTCGGCGGTCGGGAAACTGAAGGACGCCGAGGAACGCGCGATTGTAGAGCGTTACGCCAAACGCCTCAACGGGGCTGGCAAATCGCTCGGCCTCGGACCGGTCGAAATTCGCGAGTTCCCCGAAAGCCGCGCGCCCGGCGCCGACGAACGCAAACGCGATGAAGCGGCGCGCCTCCTCAAGGACATCGGTGCTGGCGACGTTGCCGTCGCACTCGACCCATTAGGACGATCTCTGACGAGCGAAGCCTTCGCCGCCTTCATCCGCGACACCCGCGACGGCGGCTCGAAGACGTGCCACTTCCTGATTGGTGGCCCGGATGGCCACGGCGATGCCGTACTGACTGCTGCAGCGATGAAGCTATCGCTTGGCGCACTCACGCTTCCGCACGGCCTCGCCCGCGTCGTCCTCGCGGAACAGCTTTACCGAGCCGCGACCATCCTTTCCGGACATCCCTACCATCGAGCATAAGGGCACGAGAAATTCACTCAGCTGCATAGAGGGACCTCCAGAATGGAAGTGCTGTCAAAATATAGCTTTCTCCCAATCGTCGGTCCCAATGCACGTGTTTTGGTTCTTGGTACCCTGCCGGGCGAGGTATCATTGGAGCTTCAGCAATACTACGGCCATGCCCGCAATCAATTCTGGCCGATTATCGCAGAGATATGCGGAGAAAATCTTCCATCAGCATACCTCGATCGAGTCGAAATGGTGCGGCGGAGTAAAGTTGCCCTATGGGACGTTCTGCATAGCGCCGAAAGAAACGGAACGGCGCTCGACTCAGCCATCAAAAACGAATGCGCCAATGATTTTGCCAGTTTCTTTCGCCAACATCCGATGATCCGAACCGTCGCTTTCAACGGCAACAACGCGCACAAATTTTTTAAGCGACACGTACAGAAGAAGCAGGATCTCCCGTCCAATCTCCATTTGTTGCCCTCCTTGCCGTCTACTAGTCCGGCATTCGCTAGGGCTCCAGCAACAAAAACTGCCAAATGGCGAGAGATACTCGCAGCCACCCTCTGACCTTGTGCGGCATATTCAAGACTTCCGCGTGAAATAATCGATCGCGAACTGCGGCAAAGCCCGCCGCATGGCAACCGCGACATAGGTCGGCGTCGTAACGTAATAGTGCCGCCGCGGCCGCGCACTTTCGACGGCGTGAATGAGACGCTTGCTCACCGCTTCGGGCTCCAGCTTGAACGTCACTTTCCCGCCGGCCTGCATCGCCGCGATGCGCGCCTGATAAACATCCCGATGCGGTGAATTCTCGATATCGACCGTCGCAAGCAGCCGTGCGAGTGCGTGTTCGACGAACCGCGACCGGATCGGCCCCGGCTCGATCAGTGAAACGGAAATTCCCGATCCCTCGAGTTCGAGCCGCAGCGACGTCGTCAACGCTTCGAGCGCGAACTTCGAAGCGCAATAGGCGCCGCGATACGGAGCAACCACCAGTCCGAGCACGGACGAGCAGTTGACGATGCGCCCCGAACCGTTCTTGCGCATCGACGGAATGAGCCGTCGCGTCAGATCGTGTGTGCCGATGACGTTGACCTCGAACTGCTCGCGCAACAGCTTTGGCGACAAATCTTCGATCGCCCCAGGCTGCGCAAAGGCGGCGCTATTGAACAGCGCGTCGATCTTTCCGCGCGTCATCTCCAGCGCCCTGATGGCACACGTCGCGATCGATTGAGGATCGGCAAGCTCGAGGGGCAAGGCTTCGACGCCGAGGAAATTCTTGAGCCGCGCCAGATCTTCTGACTTGCGGGCGGTCGCGATCACGCGCCACCCACGCTCGCGCATCGTCCGCGCCGCGTCGAGACCGATGCCGGACGAACATCCGGTGATGAGAATAGAGCGTGTCATTGGGCTCCGGCCGTTGCGCCGATTCGAGCTTAGCACGAGGCTATACGTATTCGCCTCCGGCGGTCCCGAATCAGAATGTCCGCCGGATTCTAGCGCGTTCCACGGTGCGCATCCCGGCCCCGCAAGCGCGGTCGTTGCGCCCCGGCGACGATGCCGCCCCGGCCCTGCTATTTCTTGAACTTCACGAGCACGTGGCCGTCTTCCGCCCGGAGCGTCAGCACGTCGCCCTCGACGGCGAACGAACGCGCGGCTTCGAGCGCCGTGAAGTATTGCGTTTCGATGTCGGATTTGCCTTCGCACGCCATCTTCGTCGCCGCCAAGGGACCGATCTGAATGGCATCGTCCTCGATGGAAATCGGACCGCTGAAACGGTTGCAGCCGCCGGTCCCCGAAACCTTTTCCGTCGTGTAATCGAAGGTCAGGCCCTCCACGGGACGGCCGTTGAGTTCGGTCGCGACCCAGCTTGCGGCCAGCGGACCATCCTCGTCGTCGCCTGCGAACGCCGGAGCGCTCATCGCCAACGCCAGCGCGCCGAAAAGCATCGCCCTCATGTATCGCATGTGCTTTTGCCCCCGAGTGATCAGTTGGCACCCTCAAGC
>JAEWCT010000114.1 GCA_023390485.1 Pseudomonadota bacterium | reverse complement strand
CTCGAAATATTGCGCAATGCATTGGGCGCAGGATTTCCTACGCGCATCCGCAAGACGGTAGCCGACTGAATTCATCAGCCTGCCGCGCAGCCCGTGCTCCGGTTTTTCAGTTTACTTGTAATCGCCTTTGCGCAGGCGGATGACGACGAGGCGCGTCACGGTGACGAAAACAATTCCGGCGACGAACGCGGCAGGCAACGACGCGGTCGTGTATTCGTACGGCCAGCGGCTTTCGTACGAGACTGGGTTCAGGAGATAGAGATAGGTTGCGAAGCCCGCGCCCATCGCCAACAGAGCCGCAGGATTGAAGCCGCCCCAGAACTGGTAAGGCGTATCCGGGCCATCCTGATATATGCCGCGCACGTTGATCACCTTCCGGCGCAGCAGGAACGTGTCGGCGATTTGGATCGCGCACAAAGGTGCGAAGAAAACGCCAATGAAGGCCAGGAACGTTCCGAAATTCGAAAAGAACTCTTCCGGGATGAAGATGCCGACGGCCGCCACGGGCACAATCGAAAAGAGGATGAGCGTGCTCCAACGCGCATCCTCAAGAGCCGGCACGCGCCGCAGGCCGATGGCCGTCGAATAAACGCCTGCGAGCGATGGTCCGAGGTTTGCGGCCATGATCAACAGCAGCGCAATGAGGCCATAGAGCGGTCCGCCGAGGGACACGAGCCAAGCGGTCGGATCCGGCACCTGCAGAACAAGCATCGCGGCGAGCCCGACGATGCTCAGCAAGGGCAGCGACAATCCCATCGCCAGCATCGACGGCAAAACGGAACTCGATGGAGACGGCGATTCACGGACGATCGTTCCGAAGTAGGCCCAGAAGCCCAGCAGCGAAACGATGCTGATTTCAACTCCCGTCACGTAGTTCCAATTGAGGCTGCTCGACGGCATCGAAGGCTTCGCGACGGCAAGTGCGTCCGCTTGCGAGGAGAGCAACTGATAGAGCATCCAAATCCCGATGCCGACGACGACAAAGAAGAGGATGTTCGAGGCGGCCTCGAGCCCCTTCAGTCCGCGGAGCAGCACCAGATAGACGACGGTGCAGGTGATCGCCGATACGATGCGCACGATCGTCAGCGATGTTTCGGGTTCCGCCAGTCCCAACGTGATCGCCGCCTGCGCAACCGCTTTCCCGAAAAATACGAGAAGCAGCGCATTCCAGCCGATGATCGAAGCATATTGCAGGAAAACCGTGATCAACCAGCCGCGATTGCCGAACTGAGGCTTCGACGCCGCGATTGAATCGATGCCATACTTCGTCGACATCGGCACGACCGCGAGCGTCAACATCAGCATGCCGATCATCGATCCCGCGATCAATGCTGCGACGCCCATTTTGAAATCAAGGTAGAAGGCGACGTATTGACCGATGAGATAGGACCAGTTCCCGCAGGCGGTGACGAGCAGGACGACGGTCAACTGCCTTGTCGTCCACGTCCTATCCTTGACCGTCAGCGGCCAACCGGATTCGGCTACGCTGTCCTGCTGTGAACTCATCTTCCCCCCTACGATTTCTTCGCAGTGTTCTTAATTCCAAAGTTCATCGAGAGCACCAACACGGCACCCGCCAGCATGAAGATAGCCAAAAGCGCAACGGCAGACTGCGAAGATGCCCCATGCTGCTTGGCAAAGCCAACCAGATACGGGCCGAAAAAGCCACCGCTGTTTCCTAAGGAATTTATGAGCGCTATGCCGGCCGCAGCCGCGGGTCCGCTCAAGATCGCAGCCGGCACCGCCCAGAAGACGGGAAAAATCGACAAGGTGCACGCCGTCGCAATCGTAAACAGGACGAGCAGCACGATCGGCGAAGAGACGAACGCGCACATTACAAAGGCTGCAGTCGCGACAAAGCCCGGGATCGCGATGTGCCAAATGCGTTCGCCAGTCCGATCGGAACGGCGGCCCCAGTACCACATGAACACTGCGGCAATTGCATAGGGTACGGCGACGACCAAGCCGGTCTCGGTATTCGTCAAGGACATGCTCTTGACGATTTGCGGCATCCAGAAGCCCAGCCCGTAGAGCCCGAGGCCGGTCCCGAAGCAGGACAGGGCGAGGACGAGCACGCGCCGGTCCGTCAGGGCTCCACGAATGGAGTGACTATGACTTGGCACATTCACTTTGCGATCGGCCGCGAGCCTCGCAAGAAGCGCATCGCGCTCGTCGGCCGACAACCATTTTGCCTGCGCCGGAGTATCCGCAAGCACGAAGAAGCAGATCAAGCCGAGAGCGATTGCGGGTAGTGCTTCGAGAATGAACAGCCATTGCCAGCCCCGAAATCCCAGGACGCCGTTCCAAGCGTCGAGGATCCAACCGGACAGCGGGGAGCCGATGACCGTCGATATCGGCACAGCCATCATGAGAATGGCGACGGTTCGCGCGCGTTCCTCAGCCGGGATCCAGTTGGTGAGATAATAGATGACGCCCGGGAAAAAGCCCGCTTCGGCAGCACCCAATATAAAGCGCAGAGCCGCGAGACCATTAACCCCGGTAACGAATGCGGTTGCTGCCGACAGCAGGCCCCACGTTATCATGATCCGCGCCAGCCAGATGCGCGCGCCAACACGAGACATAACGATGTTGCTCGGCACCTCGAACAGGCAATAGC
>JAEWCT010000074.1 GCA_023390485.1 Pseudomonadota bacterium | reverse complement strand
CCATAGCGGTCCCCGCGCATATCGGTCATCAGATCGACCTCGACGCCGCGCCGCTTCAGCTCTTCGGCAAGAGCGAATGCCGGAAAGAGATGGCCCCCCGTTCCGCCTGCGGCAAGCATGATCGATTGCACGCCGGTCATTCAAATCTCGCTCATGATTTCGGTGTTGGTCTTGCGAGTTGTACTTCGTCGATCGCCGGAATCCATCGCGGCTTTTTGAGGCGTTGTGGATCCGGTCGGCGCCGCGTCAGCGCCAGCAGCATTCCCGCCGTGACAGAAAGCGCCAGCATGGACGATCCGCCCGCCGAAATGAACGGCAGCGTCATGCCTTTCGGCGGCAGCAGGCCGATGTTAACACCCATATTGATGAGCGCTTGAAGCGCGAAGACGAGCGCCAGACCTTGGATTGCCAGGCGGTCGGCCGCATTCGGCTCTCCCGCGGCACGTCGCATCGCCTTGATGGTTATGAACGCGAAGACACCAAGCAGCGCGATGCAGGCGACCGCGCCGTACTCTTCGCCGATCACCGCGAAGATATAGTCGGTGTGGGCATCCGGGAGGATCGACTTGATCGTGCCTTCACCCGGCCCCCGGCCAAAGAGGCCGCCCTCGGCGAACGATTGGATCGCGCGCCCCGCCTGCGAACTCTCAAGCGGCGCCGAGCCGAAAAATTTCTCGAACCGCGATTGCACGTGCGGAAAATATTCGTACGCCAGCCACATGCCCCCGCTCCCCGCGAGAACGAGCAACCCCGCGCCGATAGCCGGCAAACCCGCAAGCAGATAGAGAAGCCCGGCTGTCGAACTGATCAGCACCGTCTGTCCGACGTCCGGCTGCGCAACGAGAATACCCGCAAAGAAAGCCCAAAGAGCCAATGCGAACGGCAGAGCCGGCATATCGCTGCGCGACGACGCCTCGCCGAAAAGCCATGCGATAATGACGATGAAAGCGGGCTTCGCAAACTCCGATGGCTGCACTGAATAGCCGCCAAAGTTCAGCCACCGCTGCGCGCCCTTGATTTCGGCCCCCGAGAACAGCACCGCAATCATTCCGGCGACCGCGACAAGAAACAAAACCGCTGCGAGACGCCTCACGCCGTTCGGCGAAAAAAAGGAAATGACCAGCATCAGCGCCGTGCCGAGCGCCGCGAAGAAAATATGGCGCTCGACAAAGTAATAGGCGGGCAGGCCCTTCTTCAGCGCAACGGCAGGAGAGGCCGCGCCCGACAGCACGACACCTATGACGACAAGCGAAACGAGCGCGATCAGCAGGCCCCGATCGATCGTAAACGACCATTCTGCGAGCAAACTGCGGTCTGCGCGCGAAAGCTTCATGAGGCCGCTCGCATCACAATCCCGGGAAGCGAAGCGACAAGACCTCGAAAACTTTCGCCACGAACTTCGAAGTTCCGGAACTGATCGTAGCTCGCACAAGCGGGCGACAACAGCACGACCGGCTCTGCGCCGTCGCTCGACTGTGCATCGCCCGATGCAGCCCACACCGCCTCATCGAGTGTGCCGCTACGCGCAAACGGCACCTTCCCCCCGAGCGTCTGGGCAAATTCATCCGCCGCTTCGCCGATCAGATAGGCTTTCGAGATACGATCGAAATACGGAACGAGGCTCTCGATGCCACCAGCCTTCGGCTTGCCGCCGAGAATCCAATAGATGTCGCGAGGAAATGAACTGAGTGCCTTCTCGGTGGAATCCGCATTCGTCGCCTTGCTGTCGTTGACGAAGAGCGTCTTACCGAGGCGGCCGATTTCTTCGAGCCTATGCGGCAGTCCCGGAAACGACGACAACGCTCCCTGCCAATCGAGGTCAGTCGATCTGCCGAGCGCGTTCAGGCACTCGCGCACGGCCGCAACCGCAGCCAGCGCATTCTGCCCGTTATGCCGCCCGCGCAGCGTCGGAATACCTTTCAACGACCCGAGCTTGACGGCCAACCCTTCGCGATTGCTGCACACGACCGTATCATCGAGCAAACTGTACCCAGGCGCGATGGATTTCTCGGCGCTGAAGGCGATCGCCGGTCCGGCAACGATCCGCCGTCTGAGCATCGCCAATCCATATTCGTCGTCGATGCCGACCGCCGCGATATCGGCGCCCCGCACGATGCGCTCTTTTATGGCGGCGTAATTCTCGATCGTTCCATGCCGGTCGATATGATCGGCCGTCACGTTCAGCATCACGCCGACCGTGGGCTCCAGCGTCGGCGTCAGGTCGATCTGAAATGACGACATTTCGATGACGTGAAATCGTCCGGGCTCCGGCGGATCGAGTGTCAGAATTGCCCGCCCGATGTTGCCGCCCATCTGCGCATCGAGCCCCGCATGCCGAAGAATGTGCGTGATAAGCGCCGTCGTCGTCGACTTGCCGTTGGTCCCGGTGATCGCGATGAACGGCGCGCCCGGCGAATGCAAAGCCCGCTCGTGCGTGAAAATCTCGATGTCGCCGATGATCTCGACGCCGTTCTCGCGGGCCTTTTTGACCGTCCAGTGCGGCTCGGGATGCGTCAGCGGCACGCCCGGCGCCAGCACGAGGGCAGCAAACCCCGACCAGTCCGCGACGCTAAGGTCGGCAAGCGGAATATCTCTGGCAATTGCAGCCTCACGGGCCGCAACGCCATCGTCCCAGGCAGCGACTATGGCGCCGCCATCGCGCAGCACCTCGGCAGCCGCGAGCCCCGAGGCCCCGAGCCCGAACACTGCAACGGATTTGCCTTGAAAAGACGTGACGCGAATCATTGGCCCGACTCTACCGCATGTCGCGTCGTTTGGCGTCCTAGCGCAGCTTCAGCGTCGAAAGGCCGACGAGCGCCAGAATGACCGAAATGATCCAGAACCGGATGACGACCGTCGATTCCTTCCACCCCTTCTGTTCGTAATGGTGGTGCAGCGGCGCCATCTTGAACACGCGTTTTCCCGTCCACCTGAACGACAAAACCTGAATGATGACGGACAACGTCTCGAGCACGAAAAGGCCGCCAACGACCGCCAGCACGATCTCGTGCTTGATCGCAACAGCGATCGCGCCCAGCGTGCCGCCAAGCGCCAGCGAACCGGTATCACCCATGAAGATCATGGCGGGCGGCGCATTGAACCACAAAAAGCCGAGACCCGCGCCAATCAGCGCCCCGCAAATGACCGAGAGCTCGCCCGTCCCCGGCACGTGATGAATTTGCAGATAGCCCGCGAACTTCGCGTTACCTGAAAGATAGGCGATCACACCGAACGTCGCCGCCGCGATCATCACGGGAACGATAGCCAAGCCGTCGAGGCCGTCCGTGAGGTTGACGGCATTTCCCGCGCCGGCGATCACAAGCACGGCCATCAACACGAAGAACGGCCCGAGGTTGACCACGAAGTCTTTGAAGAACGGGAATGTGAGATCGGTGCTGAGCCCTTTCGGGCTGAGCATCATCAGCGCGAACCCGGCGATCGCCGCAACGAGGATTTCGAGCAAAAACCGGATTCGGCCGGAGAAACCCGCCGTCGTGCGCTTCGTGACTTTCAGAAAGTCGTCATAGAAACCGATGGCGCCGTACGAAAGCGCGACACCGAGCACGACCCAGATATAGCCATTGGAAAGCTGCGCCCACAGCAGCGTTGACACCGTGACGCCCGCGAGGATCATCAGACCACCCATCGTCGGCGTGCCGCGCTTCAAAAGATGCGACTGCGGCCCATCCGTCCTGATCGGCTGACCCTTGCCTTGCTTAATGCGAAGAAGATCGATGATCGCCGGCCCAAACATCAGCACGAACAGCAGCGCGGTGAAGATCGCACCGCCGGTCCGGAAGGTGATGTATCGAAAAACGTTCAGCGCACTGATCTGGTCGCTGAAATTGACGAGCTCGTAGAGCATGCGGTGAACACTTCCCCCTTATGGGCAACGCCGCCTAGGCAGCGGGCTCGTCGTTTCCAAATTGCGTCTTGAGCGCCGCGACCACGGGACCGAGGCGCGTTCCATTGGATGCCTTGACCATCACGACATCCCCCGCTCGCAGATTTTCGGCAAGCGCGGTTCCGATTGTCGCAGACGACAAAGCGTAACCGCCTTTCTTGGCTGCGGGTAGGGCGTCGTAAAGACCTTTCATATGCGGTCCGCAGGCAAAAACCAGATCGACGTCCGCCTCGTCAACCGCGCCTTTTAGGCCCGTATGCAGCGCCGGCGCCTCACTGCCAAGCTCCAGCATGTCTCCGAGGACGGCAATACGTCGCGAATATTTGGCCCTTGGCACTGCGGCAAGCGTTGCCAGAGCGGCCCGCATCGAGGCCGGATTTGCGTTGTAGCTCTCATCGATTAGCAGCGCTTTCCCGTCGCCGATATGAAGCGTACTACGCGCCCCTCGTCCGCTCGGAGGAGCGAGATTGGCAAGCGCGCCGAGACCCTTGCGGACGTCGGCTCCGATGGAATAAAGCGCCGCGGCCACAGCCAGCGCATTTTCGGCAATGTGCCGTCCAGGCATCGCAAGATGAACAGGAAAGCTGTCGCCGCCTCTGATGACGACCGTCATGTCGCTGCCGCTATCCGATGCGGTGAAATTCAATCCCTGCACGTCGGCCCGGTCATCGAATCCGAAGATCATAGGCTTGGCACCGAGGCTCGAAGCGATTGCGCGGAGCCGGCCCGCATGCGGATTGTCGAATTTGATGATCGCCGCGCCACCCGGCAC
>JAEWCT010000418.1 GCA_023390485.1 Pseudomonadota bacterium | reverse complement strand
AAAATCGCTCACGCGGACCGCTATATGGTCGATCCCGACGACACGCGACATCGCTTGGTCTCCGATTGAACCTCAGACTTGCCGTGAAAACCCGCCGCTGCTCGTGACGTTCCTTCGTCCAATTCATCCGTCTCCGTACCATCCACGGTCTTGTAGCGATAAATCGTGTCGAGTTCACACGCCATATGATCAAAGGTGCGCTGTGGGCGGATATTTCGCCGGAGCCTCTGGAGTTCGTGGGGAGAGGCGAGCAGGCGTTCAATCAGAACCGCCAAGGCCTTCGCATCGCCTGGCGAGAATAGCAACCCGTCGACATTATCTCGAACGCGTTCCGCTATGCCCCCGAGACGGCTGCCGATGACCGGAAGTCCGGCGGCCATGGCCTCGTACACTGCGAGGGGTCCTGTCTCGAGCCATACCGACGGCACCAAGCAAGCGTCGTGCGTAACGAGTTCGTGGAGCATTTCTTCCGTGTCGACGACACGGGGCGGAGCAGCCGCTTGTCGCCAGCGAACGGCCGCAGAAGCCGCGCTCCATAATCGGAATTCCAGCCCGAGCCCAACAGCGAAATTGTCACCGGCGCACGCCGGTCAATTCTCTTCAGCGCGCCGAGAATTGTTTCGATGCCTTTGATATCGCTACAGCGGCCCGCAAACACCAGCCGCAGCGGCCGGGTCTCGTTGAATTCCTCAGGTGAGCCGGCATCGAAGGCTACGGGGCTTTGCGAAACGCCCATCTCGACGAAGGTGATCTTCTCGGCAGGCACTCCATTGCCGCGAAGGACATCGGCGATCCACCTGGATTGGATGTGAAATACGTCGATCAGTTCGATCGCCGCGCGAAATGCGTCGATGAAGGTCATGGTCATCGAACGCGATGAGAAAATGCGGCCGATAATTCCCTCTCGGCTTTGGCTGCCATCCGCCACTTCAACGCGCGCGAGCAACTCAGCCAATCTCACCGGCATTTTGCGATTGGCGAGCCGGCAGCGCGTGCAGCGTGTGATTTCGAGGCGGCCGTCGCATGGCGATACGCCATTTTCGAGCAACCCCGTTTGCGGACATGAAATGCCGCCCGTGTGATAGGTGACGATTGTCCGCGCGCCAGCAGCCTTTGCAGCTTCAAGGTGAAGCAGTCCCGCGGTCAGACCGAGCGTGTGAAAGTGCGCGACGGCCGGCTTCAGCTCCTCGAAGAGCTCGCGAACGCCGGGGGCCGTATCCGGACGGCGCGCGTAATAGGCTCGTCTGTTCGTCCCGAGCACGGGTGGCAACACGCGAACTTCGAAATCGCCAAGTGCCGAAGCCGCCATGGTGCGATCAACGTCTTCCGGATTTTTATTGAGGATAACGACCGGCCGCCAGCCGAGACTTGTCTGGCGTCTTGCCAAGGCGCGCACGAATGTGTTGGAGCCGCCGCCGCCCGTAATGCTCGAGGCGCCAGCCAAGTGGAGGCAGACCGGACGTTCAGCTCGCAACGGCCGCTGCTCCACGCCAATCAGACTCATGCAGCGCTAGGCCGGACTTTCCGATCCGACGTTCGGTAATACTTGCGTCGAGACGCTCTGCGAGCTGAGCATGCGCAGGGTCCGCACCGTCTCGTATATTCGCCGTTGATCGCTCGTCAGCAAGGCCGGCAGGCGAAGCGCCGCGAGCAACGACAGCGGAGACTCGCGGTTCAGTCGGCCGAGGAAAATGTGCTTGACGATGCGGGCGCAGCCTATGATCGCGGCCCGCGACGGATTTTCGAAGGCTTGGATCAATTTCGTATATTGTCCGTGAACCACAAAGCCTCGCTCGAAATTGGTGAAGAGGCGTTTTGCGTAAGCCGTCGTCAGCCGCTTCGGCGCGATATCGTGCTTGAACCGCAGGCTTTCGCTGAAAAGCAATTTGTATCCGGCGCCCAACAGACACGCTGATATCTCGAGATCTTCGCCTGAAAGGAGTTCTGCTCCCTTTCGACCACTGAGCGCGGGAAAGCCCGGCAATGTGTACAGATATTTGATGATGTCTCGCCGGGTCACGAGGCCTGCACCCCAAAGTGAATCGACGTTCGTCGCCGCTTCCGGCTCCTCCGGCAGTTGCGCAATTCGCGATAACGGGACGCCGACGGCGAAGCCCCACGAGAATGTGTAAAACCAGGATGGCAAGTTTTCTGGATTCCCCGGCGTCGAGCAGCCGCCAGCGGCACCGACTTGTGGATCGCGCATGATCCGCTTGGCATGCATCAAATAATCTTCGGCCAGCCAGTTATCGTCGTCACAGAAGACGACGATGCCGAACGATGCGGCTCGCACGCCGGCGCGGCGCGCATAGGCGAGACCGGCCTGCGGCTCTTCGACGATCGAGAACGCAAAACGATCATTGCCGCATGCGTTCCATGCTTCTCTCGCATGTCCTGCGGTTCCATCAGTCGAATTGTTATCTACGACAAGGACTTCGACATGGAAATTCGCCCGGCAGCGGGCCAGCGCATCGATCGTCGGCCGGATGCGCTCAGCGCTATTGTGTGCGCAGATGATGACTGAGATTCCGTCCATATCAGCGAACCGGCAGGCGCACGCCATATCGTTGACCTACAGAGCGATTGAGAAGACGCAGGTAGTGGGCCGGATGATATTTTCCTTGCGAGAGATCAGAATGCCGCCGCGCGATGGGCGAGTCCGGAAAATCCATGTGCGGCGTCATCTCGGGATGAATGAGGTGTTGAATGCGGGGTTCCTTTCCCGCCCTTTCTGGGTCACGACGCGCCGAGAAAATGTTCTGCCGGTACCAAGGCTCGATCATACTGTCGTTCCAGATGTTCGGGCGTATATCGTCGTGGCACGCGTAACCGCGCGCGTTAAACAAGGCTTGCCAGTATGTAGGCCATTGGCAGTTTACATGATGCTCACCGTGTTGACCGGGCGCCGCGGCCGAAAAGAATATGCAATCGCCGTGCGTGCATAGCGTCTCCACGATCGCGCTCGCCCATTGCTCGTGAAGGTGTTCAGCAACCTCGAGACAAAGCACGACATCGAAATGTCTTCCAAGAGATAAGGGCTGGCGCAGATCGAAGGTTTTGATGCGGCCGGCTTCGACATGCAGATCAGCTGGATCCGCGGCGACGCCATCGACGCCCAGAACATCGCGGATGCCCATCTCGCGAGCGGCCCTGAGCCAAGTTCCAATACCGGCGCCGACATCGAGGAGACTCGCGTAAGTGCCACCCGACAGGAGATAGGCGAGCGCGTGCCTCGCACCCGCAAGCGAGTGGATGTTGCGTTCAAAGTGGTAGGGAATTTCGTTCATGTGTGTTTCCAATCGGCGTTGATTCCCCTGAAGCAAATGAAATCTTCCGCACTTCCGCTACGACGGTCGCGACGTTGCACGGCTCATGCGATTGCGGCATCTTCGATCTCGACGGCCGCGCCCCATTCCGCGGGCCAATCGAGATGGCCCACAGCCGACGCCGGCGGCAGCAGGCTATGCGCGTCATCCGCACCGACGGTAAAATTCAGAACGTCAATCCTGGCGTCATAATCTTCATGCCAATCGCCTAACCACGCCGATAGCGAATACCGGCCGGGGCGGATCGGCAATCGGCGCGCCTCGCATCTCAAAACGCCGCGCGAGACGCCCCTGACCGGATTCCGGCTCGGATGGAACCGGCTAATCGATCCCCAGATGGCCTCGCCCGTGTCAGCTCGCAGGACGATGCCACCGACGGCCGTATGCAGAGGCTTCGGCGAGGCGAAGTGGATATCGACGATGAGGTTTCGTTCGGTGAGTGCTGCGCTATCGACGTCGATCGCAGATATCGCGGGCCGTGACGTGTTCGCTTCGAAGGAAATCGAATAGGCGGCATCACTCGTATTGACGTATTGTCTGATCACAGCATCGACCGTGTCATCGCGCGCAACGCGACCACCTGCGAGGAGAAGGCCTCGGTTGCAGAGTGCTTTGACAGCCGCCAGGTTGTGGCTCACGAAAATGACGGTGCGTCCCTGTCCTGCGACGTCCTTCATCTTGCCGAGGCATTTTTTCTGAAATTCGGCATCGCCTACGGCCAGCACTTCATCGACGACGAGAATCTCCGGCTCCAAGTGCGCGGCGACCGCGAAGGCCAAGCGGACATACATTCCGCTCGAGTAACGCTTGACCGGCGTGTCGAGGAATTTCTCGACCTCGGCGAAGGCGACGATTTCATCGAATTTCCGGTCGATCTCGGCGCGGCGCATACCGAGAATTGCGCCGTTGAGGTAGATGTTTTCGCGTCCTGAAAGCTCGGGATGAAAGCCGGTGCCGACTTCGAGCAGACTCGCGAGGCGGCCCCTGATTTCAACACGCCCACGCGTCGGTTCGGTGATACGCGACAGGACTTTGAGCAACGTCGATTTGCCGGCGCCGTTGCGGCCGACGACACCGACGACATCGCCGCGCTTAAATTCGAACGAGACATCATTCAGCGCCCAGAACTCTTCCCTTGTGTCGCCGTCGACCAGCTGCCGGCCGCGCGCGACGTCCAAGGCGGTGCGCAACAGTCGCGTCGTCGAACGCGTCAGCACATCGCGCAGCGCGGTGTAGCGC
>JAEWCT010000404.1 GCA_023390485.1 Pseudomonadota bacterium | reverse complement strand
CGTCTATGGCGGCGCGGTGCATCCGACGGCCGAGGGCCACGCCGCCATGGCGGACGCCGCCATTCCCGCAGCGGCCGCGGTGCTGCGGCTCGACGTCGGCGTGGGTGAGGTGATCTCCGAGCCGGTGCAACCGATCGGCGGGCGTTAGTCTAGGAGACACGCATATGTCGTGTCACCGGCAACGGCTCCACGTCGGTGGAACGTATCACTCGCTGTAACCCGCTCGAATTCGCTCATCCTGGCTCATCTCACGGGCAAAAGGACTATGGGGAACGGGATACGTCGCCTCGCCCGCCTGCAGCTCCCTCACGGCCTTCACGAGCGGCATGGTCACCATTTCGGCCCGCCAGTTACCCGGCTTCCGATCCCGCCGTTCCGCGAGTTTGCCATCGATACGCTTGTCGTTGATCGGGTTCCCCGTCGCCGGATCGAACTTGCGCATGTTGACTTGCGGTTCCAGCGTGTTGCCGGCGTGGCCCCGATCGCGGGCGTCGTTGTCGCCGTAACCGCGGCTGCGGATGCCGCCGTGGTTGTTGGTGCCGTCCACCCATTCGCGGAAAGTGAAACGATTGTCACCGTTTTCCGCCAACGTGTAGCGCAGCTTCTCACCGGTCCGCTCGTTCATCACCTCGTCGTGGGCCCTCGCGATCCGGAAGCCGGGATAGGTGGGAAACAGCCGCTCGCGGACCGTCTTGGATTCAAGGTGATCGAACAGGTTCAATTCCTCGGCAATGCGAAGCACCGGACCGGTGCGAAAGCCGGCCGAACTGGTGGAGCGGCTCGCGCTCAAGGTCGCCTTGCCCTGGATGATATGAGGCTTGACCACCTCCGCGTCGATGCGCTTGAAGAACTTGGCGACGAGCGGGTCGCTCGCATCGCGGTGCAGGCGGATGAGATTCGTCGGCGCGCCACGGCGATAGGGGCCGGCGATGATGCTGTGGCGACTGGTCTTGTAGATGTAAGCGCCGTACTCGCGCTTGTAGTCCTCGACGAGATCGGCGTTCTCCTGCGACATCACCACGGTGGAGCGCTTGCCGTAACCGCAGGCCCGGCCAAGCAATCCCTGCAGCAATGCGTTGAGGTTCGCGGCCTTCTTCGAGAATTCGAGAAACCACTCCACCTCGCGCGGGAAGGCGTCACCCATCCGGGCACGGTTGGTGACGGCGATCAGGAACGGCAGATCGGGCTGCTTCCGCTGTCGGATGGCGCGCTTGACGCTGCGCCCTTTGTGATCGGAACCGAAGTATTCCAGCACCTCGATTTCCGTCGGCGGGAGGCGCAGTTTCTCGATGAGTCGGGAGGAGCGGAGGTTGTTGTTGAACAGCCTGATGCAGATGCCGCTCGCTGGCGAGGACCCGCTCTTTGCCATGTGGAGAATGGCGGCGCGCAGCGCGCGCTCGACCTCGCGACGATACTGTTCCTGCGTGCCCGAATACCCGATCTTGCGCGCGAATCGGTCGAAGACATGATCGTCGGCGTCGTAGGCCGCCAGCGACACGTCGGCAAGGAAGGGGACCTTAATCGAACGGCCGAAGGCGCCAAAACTCAACGTTCTCGGCGGCGTGACGTCGACATCGACGTCGATGACCTTGCCGCCGAAATAGTTGAAGCCGGAATAGGCGGAGGTGAGATACTGATTCACCTTCCAGACCGAGTTGATGTCGTGCAACTCGTAGGGCGTGGCCGAAAGCCCGATGAAGACGCGGTCGGCGGCGTTCGAGCCGAGCGCCTCGTCGATCTTGTCGAAGATCTGTAGCAGCACGCAGGCGCGCCACTCGATCTGATCCTCCTTCTTGACGAGCCGGTCGCTGGCGCCGAACTGGGGCTCGTCGATGATCAGGAGAGGGGCGAAGCCCTTCGTGTTCGCGCGGCGGCACAAGCCCGCGACGCGCTCGATGCTTTCGCCCGGAACGCGCCGCTGGATGAAATCATCGAGGCGCGGCCCCATCATCGTGTCGGGAAGCGCCTTCTTCAGCACGTGCTCACGATAGGTCGTTATGGTCGGCGAATACTCGAAGACAGGGTCGATCACCGCCTTCCGCGCATACTCCAGAAGGCTGCAACGATGTTTCTCGTCCAAGACCACCGCCATCTCGCCGTAGAAGTCCAGGAAGCGGGTGATCTCAATCTTGGTCTGGTCTTCCTGGCTGGTGTGGCTGGTGATGAGGTAGATGGGATAGAGGCATCGGCCCGTCAAAAGGTAGACGATGGGACCGGCGAATTGCAGCGCCAGCGAGGTCGTGGTCTTACCCGACTGCATGGCGCCAAGGACGAGGCCGTTGTTTTGGGGCGAGGTCAGCAGCTCGCCGACGCAATCCAGGGCCGTCATGAGCTGCGCGTCGTGCAGGACACCCGAATCGTCTTCCCGGTCGCAGAAGCGCATCGCCCGTGAGACGTTGCCGTTCTTGACGGCCAGAATGGCGCGATCCGCGTCCAGGCGAACGCCGAGTCCTCGCTCTCGAGCATGGGCATCGAAGATCTTCGCGATCGTCTTCAGGTGGTCCGCGTACTCTTGCACCCGGGCGTGAACATCTGCGGGCTTCTGGGTGGAACTGGACGCGTTGAGCATTAGAGGACTTCCTCTCCGACTAATGTAAAGATATTCGACATAAATTTAATGGTTCGAATCAGATCTCGTCAATATTTCCATGTTAATTACATCATGTTGACACAAGTTGCGTCATGATTCATCATCATCGCGGGAGATGCCCATGCCCGCGCGAAAGGTCACGCCAAACGCCGCCGATCGCCTGACCGTTACGCTCGATAGTGAGGATCGGCAGTTGCTCGATCGGCTCGCCGCTGAACGGGAGCGGAGCCTCGCATGGATCGTACGCGAAGCGGTGCAAGAGTACCTTGTCCGGCATGGCGTCTCAAAGAAGACGGGTCGAGCGGATTAAATGGATACGCTGAGCGTGCAGGAACGCAGCGAGCGCATGCGCCGAGTGCGGTCGCGGGATACGAATCCTGAAAAGAGCCTTCGTAAGCTCGTCTGGGCGCTGGGTTATCGTTACCGAAAACATCGACGCGACGTGCCCGGTCACCCCGACCTCGCGTTCGTGGGTCGCAGACGCGCGATCTTTCTACACGGCTGCTTTTGGCATCGGCACGACTGCGAGTCGGGGCGGCGGTTGCCGAAGTCGCGCGTCGAGTTCTGGACCGAAAAATTTCGTCGGAACGTCGAACGGGATGCCGTGGTGAGCAAGGCTCTGAAGCGCGCGGGCTGGAAATTTCTCGTCGTCTGGGAGTGCGAATTGAAGCGTCCCGAAATAGTCGAACGCAAAGTCAGAAGGTTTCTCGATGCGTAGTGTGGAGTTGTTCGCGGGTTGTGGAGGATTGGCCCTGGGGATCTCCCAGGCGGGATTTAGCCATGATGTTGTAATCGAGCGGGATCAGGAGTCCGTAACGACGTTGAGAGGCAACAAGAGTCGCAATGTCCGACATGTGCGCGATTGGCAAATAGAACAATATGACACCCGCGATCTAGACTTTCGTTCATTGAAAGGAGTCACCCTGCTCTCGGGCGGTCCGCCTTGCCAGCCGTTTTCGATCGGCGGGCTTCACTTGGGCCCCGCCGACCCCAGAAATATGTGGCCCGAGGCGGTACGAATCGTATCCGAGTTGCGGCCCAAGGCATTCGTGTTGGAAAACGTCCGCGGCCTCTTTCGACCCGCATTCAAGTCCTATCTCGACTACGTCATGCTCCAATTGACCTATCCGCACGTCCGGCAAAAGACGGATGAGGTTTGGCGGAATCATTTAGCGCGGCTGCGGCAACACGACAAAGGAAGAGGTAGGCCGGCATATCGCGTGCTGTCTCGCGCGATTAACGCCGCCGACTACGGGGCGGCTCAAAAACGACATCGTGCCATCTTCATCGGCATCGCCGCCGAGCGCGGGGATGAATGGTCCTTTCCGGAGCCGACTCACTCTCAGCAGGCCTTGGCGTGGTCCAAGCACGTCGAACGTGACTACTGGGATTGGCATGGTGTCCGGCCCATCAATAAAGCATCCTCGGAGTCAGAAGCTCAAGCG
>JAEWCT010000321.1 GCA_023390485.1 Pseudomonadota bacterium | reverse complement strand
CAATTCGGCCAGCCGCTCCGGCGAGACGACGTTGCGAATGACGAAGTAGCCATCGCGGGCAAACGCCTGCTTCAGATCTTCTTTTTCAGCTGCGGTGAGTGGACTAGCTTTTTCACCTGCCGTGCGTGCACCGTCGTCAACTGTCAGCATCGTGGACCTCCGTCAACTCCCAATGAATTCGGAATGTTTCGCAGCGCTTCACCTCTGGATGCGGCGGCGAGATTTTCGTAGCGCATCGCCACTTCGCGACACTGCTGGCGCGGCGTAAAGCGGAGGCGGATCGTTTGCCGGGCGTGCTCGCCCAATCGCCGGCGAAGTTCGGAATCGCCCATCAATGTCGCGATTTCCCTCGCGACCGCCTCGGCGGAACGCTCCTCCACAAGCCGCCCGTCGACGCCATGCGTAATGATTTCGGGAACGCCGCCTGTCCCACAGGCTATGACCGGCTTTTGCATCGCCATCGCTTCAGTAATCGAAAGTCCGAAGGGCTCCCCATAGGACGGATGCACGAACAGATCGAACGCGCGGAGAAACGGCCGGACATCTTTTTGGAATCCGCCGAAATGGAGGCGATCCGCGATGCCACCCTCGCGCGCCTTCTTTTCAAAGTCCGCCCGGACTTCTGGCACATCGGAGCCGAGTATCAGGATGTGCAAATCGGGGTGCGTCTCTCGCAGGAGTGCCACCGCACCGATAAGCTCAAGCTGCCCCTTCCAAGGATTCATCCGCGCGGCGATTCCAAGGAGCGGAGCCTTTTCCGGAATGCCGAACTGCGCGCGAATGTTCGCTGAGCCTGCAAATTCTTTTTGGGGGTCGAAGTGATCGGTATCGACAGCGTTATAGATCGTATGGATCTTTTTAAGATCCATTCCCATGCGACCCAGTCCATTTCGTATGTAGTCCGAAATGGCGAATATCGCCGTGGCATTGCGCATTCCCCAAAGTGTCGGGCCGGTGTGATAGTCGCCGAGGTGTGAATGCATGTGCACGACAGACGCGGCCCCGGTCACGCGCCCGAGCAGGCTCGCGTAGCTTGCATCCCTCGGCCGGTCGGTGGCGTGAATGATCTGTATGCGGTTGCGTTTGATAAACGCGGCAGCCTTCGCCAATGACGCAGCACTCGGTCCGTAGGCCAGCGCTTTGCCCAGTATGCCTCTGCTTGCCAGCGCGCCGGCGGGCTTCCCAAGCGGCAGGAACGCACTCGATACATTCGGCATTCCGGCGAAGCGAACCCGCATCTCGTCTGCATCGACCGCCTCACTGTTGGAGAGGACAAAGACCTCAGCTTCATCCGGCGCGAAGTTGGCCATGAGCGACAGATGCACAGCAACGTCCGCACCGCACTGATCGCGCGTATTTAAGAACAGCACACGGACTGGCATATACAGAGCCCAGACGATCGATTTAGTTTGGTTATTCCTATAATACGTTTACTTGACATTCTCTCATCAGGGATGCCGGTCTGTCTCGCGACTTCTCATCCCTCCCGACGATAGCAATCTTCCAATCCGCCGTCGTCGCCTCAATTGCGTTTTCTGATGGATGTCAAATGTCCTGCTTATTTTCCTAATGGCGGCGTAGTCAGGTCCGCAAAGTTGCCAATCCAGAAGGCATCAGGCCGCTAAATCGGATTCAGCGAGGCGCTCGCGAACCCAGCCGATGATTTGACGTCTGCTGATCGAACGGGAAATCCCACTCCTCATTCTTCCAAGCGCTTTTGCGGATTTCCTCTCCTCATCGTCAGTTAGCAGCAAAAAGATTGAAGAATTGACTGTAAGCCGGATTTATGCCGACCAAGCGCCCTTTCTTTCTGGAAAGTTAATTGCCCAATGGATGATCCTGAGCATGTAATTCCAGTCCTTTAATGGCTGGATCGCGGCGCCGGAGGGACAACGTCGACGGACAGCAGATGCTCAATCGCTGCAAGCGCCGCCGCCTTACGGCGTGGGGATCAGCCGGTGCGATATGCAATGCCTACAAACAGAACCGGCGCGTTATGGCTCGACGTAGCGCCATAGTCCTGTCGCCCACATCGAGCCGACAAAGATGTTGTGCGTGCCGTCGGACGTTACCGCGACGCTGTTCGGGCCCCAGACGAGGCCTTCGGGCAGCGCCGTTTCCTTGGTCCAGGTGCCATGATCGCCCGGCTGCGGTGCCGTCTGCAGCTTTGGACCTCCCTCCTTGAGCCCACAGCTTGCACACGCCCAGCCCCACATGGCGTAGACAGTTTTCGCTGAGCCCCATACGACCGCGGCATCGCCATCCGTAACGCGCGTCCAGTTGGCGCCGAGGTCCACGCTACGATAGACGCCGTGCCCCGCGGAGGGCCGCCAGCCGCCGATGAACAGCGTTCGGCCCGTCTGGTAGAGCTGTGTGCCACCGTGCGGATGCGTCAAGCCTTCGATGCCCTTGGGCTTCGTCCAGGTCGCGCCACCGTCGCTGGTCATAACGGCCGAACCGCTGCCCTGCGGAATGGCGAACCAGGTCTTGCGTGTCGTCGCAGCATCCCCCGTCTCGACGAAGTACGGGAACCACGATACGCCGCCCGTTGGCCAGCCGGCGCCCGACACGAACCTCCATGTTTCGCCGCCGTCCGTCGACTCCGCGAGGCGGTCAGCTTCATGGAAACCCGTGATCAGATGCGAGGGATCGTGGGGGTCGACGACGATCGAGTAGAAGCTCGAATCATATTTTTCGGGCAGCATTCCCGTGAGCCGAAATGTCAGGCCCCCGTCGATCGACTTGAACACCTTCTGATCGCCATTGACGTTCGCCATCCACAGCGTCGCGGGCGTCGTGCCCGCTACAGCCAACACGTGGCCAAGCGGCAGATACGGCGGATTGGGGCGGCTAGGAAGCTGCGCCCAGGTCTTTGCATAGTCCATCGATTTCCAGATCGATCCATAGCCGCCGACGTAAAGATCGCTCGGCCGCGCGGGATCGACCACGATGTTGCCCACGCCAAAGCCGTCCAGGCCTTTAAAAAGCGCCGCCGGCATCTCCGGCGAAGTGACATTTTCCCAGACACCGCGCGCGGTCTGCGACTTTCCCTGACACGCGGTGAGCACGAAGCAGATGAAGAGAATTGTCAGACTCTGGTTCAGGCGAGCAAATCGGTAATTGGCCATTTTTGCTCTCCAGGACGCGGATCATGAGTTCGTGCTTCAATAGAACGTCGTTCTCGATCGTGACGAGAACAATCAAGGCGCCGGGCCCAGGTCTCGAGGCGGGGTCCGGAAGACCCAAAGCAGATTGATAAAAAAATTGCCGATGAACGCGGTGCCGATGCCGATGATCTTGGAGAGCATCGGCGCGATGCCAATCAGCCCGGCGCAGATCAACGTAACGCCGACGTTGATGGAAAGTCCGGCGGCGGCGCCAAGCAGAAACTGCAGGAACCGGCCTCTGCTCGCGGCTTGCTCGAAAACAAAGCGGCTCGTCAGGTGATAATTGACGAACGCGGCGATGAGCCAGCTGAGGCTCGCGGCAATTGCGATCGGCAGTCCTGCGTCCAGCAGAACGCGAAATCCGGAAACGTCGACGATGGCAGCAACACCTCCGGTGCCGATATAGCGGACGAATTTGGAGATCATCGCGACGACCGATCGAACAGGGGCGCGAACAGCGCATCAGAGTACGTCGAGAAGTGCAGCCAGCCGTCGAGCGGCCGGGCGGAACGGATGAGGGCCGTCGCTCCGGCCCGG
>JAEWCT010000129.1 GCA_023390485.1 Pseudomonadota bacterium | reverse complement strand
ATCTAACCCCGTCCGGAGCGGCGCCAGTTGATGCGGCTGACGCCCGTGCGGGCGGTGAGCATGACGGCCAAAGCCGCGCGCTCCCGCCCGCTGCGACCTTCTTACAGATCTTACTTCTTCAGATATTTCGCGGGAACTTCGCCCGCGTCGATCAGTGCCGTCACGCAGGTCTGCGTCAGGCCCTTTCTGTTGGCCTCAATGCACCGGCGAAGTTCGGCGCTGTCGGGCGAATACTGAGAACAGTAATTCTGATAGTCTCCTGCGCAAGCCTGTCTCACTTTCGCGGTGTAAGCGGCCATAGCCGCACCCGCGAAAAGCGCAGTCCCTGCTGCCAATACGACTGACATCAGCGCCGCATCAAGCTTTCTCATACGTCTTCCCTCGTCGTTACGTGATTGGCGTCCTCTACGCGAACGAACTTGATTCGAAAATTAACTTTTTTCCTCGTTGCGAGCACGACATATCGCTCGCACGATTTCAATTTGCGGAGATGATGTTGCGCAGTCCGCGCTCAACGCTTCGTCGGCGCAAACGGATTGTCGCCTGAACGGAGACTGAAGCGAATCGGAACGCCGGGAAGATCGAACGTCTCGCGCAGAGAGTTCGTCAGGTACTTCACATAGGACTGAGGCAAGGCCTCCGCGCGCTGCGAGAAGGCAACGAACGTCGGCGGACGGGTCGAAGGCTGCGTGACATATCGGATCTTGATGCGGCGTCCGTGTACGGCGGGCGGCGCGTGACGGCTCAGCGCGCCTTCGAGCCAACGATTGAGCTGCGGCGTCGAAACACGGCGGTTCCAAGTCTCATACGTTTTCGCGATCGCCGACATCAGATGATCTAATCCGCTCTCCGAGCGCGCCGATATCGCGATGAGCGGAACGCCTGGAACCTGCGCCAGGCTCTCGGCGACCCGGGCCTTGAGCTCGCGCAGCGTCTTCTGCTTTTCGGGGACCAGATCCCATTTGTTGATGGCAACGACGAGCGCGCGGCCTTCGTCGGTGACGCGGTGGCCGATCGTCAGGTCCTGGTGCTCGAAGGGCCGTTCGGCATCGATCAGAAGCACGACGACCTCGGCGAAGCGGATGGCGCGAACGGCATCGCTCGCCGACAGCTTCTCCGCCGTCTCCGTGATCTTGGCCTTGCGGCGAAGTCCGGCGGTATCGAAAAGCCGGATCGCTTGCCCCTTGTATTCGAAGTCGCTCGAGACGCTGTCGCGCGTCAGCCCTGGCTCCGGGCCTGTGATCATCCGGTCCTCGCCCAGCAGCGCGTTCACGAGCGTCGACTTGCCGGCGTTCGGGCGGCCGACGATCGCGACGCGGATGCGCTTCTCGCGTTCCGGCTGTTCCTCCGGCTTCCCGGCGGCCGCTTCAGCGTCGGCGGAGCGACGCTTTCGCGAAGTCGGAGCGGCCTTCAGTCCGAGCGCGGCCAGAACGTCATCGGCGAGGTCGCCGATGCCTTCGCGGTGCTCGGCCGAGATCGCAATCGGTGCGCCGAGCCCGAGCGAGAAGGCGTCGAGCACGCCGTCGGCGCCCTTGTGACCTTCGGCCTTGTTCGCAATCAGAACGACCGGCTTTCCCGACTGGCGGGCGATGCGGGCAAATTCCTTGTCGGAGGCGGTGACACCGGCGCGCGCATCGATGACGAAAAGAATGAGATCGGCCGAGGTTATGGCCTGCTCGGATTGCTTGCGCATGCGGTCGGCGATCGAGCCGCGCTGCGCCTCTTCGAGGCCCGCTGTGTCGACGAGGCGAATTTCATTGCCGAAGATGTCCGCGGTGCCTTCGCGGCGATCGCGCGTCAGGCCCGGGAGATCTGAGACCAGCGCTGCGCGCGTTCCGGTCAAACGGTTGAACAGGGTCGACTTGCCGACGTTGGGGCGGCCCACGATGGCGACGACAGGAATGTGATCAGGGAGAGTCAAAAGAGAGCCGACAAGAACATGATTGCTGGGGGATCGCCGCCTCCCCGCTCAGAAGCGGAAAGCCAACGTCGACCTCCTAGCCCAATTCTCAGTTGAGGGCGATGAGTTTTGCCGAATCGGTCAATACGAACATTTTGCCCTGGGCCACGATCGGCGGAATATAAACCGTCTCGCCCACGCTCAGCTGGCCGCCAACCTTACCGGTTGCCGCGTCAACGCTGACAATATCGCCCTTGCTCGACGCCAGCCACAGGGTACCGGCCGCCATGACGGGGCCCGAATAACTCTTTGCCGCAGGCAGCTGGGTCGTCCAGCGCGTTTTCCCGTCGGCGCGGTTCAGCGCCATGAGGCGACCACTCGTATCGACGACGTAAACGGCATCGCCTGCGACCCACGGCGGCTCCGCACCGGGAATATTCGCGGACCACACGCGATCACCGTTCTTGGCATGGGTGGCTATCATACGTCCGGCGTGACCGATGGCGTAGACCGTTCCGTTATCAATCGCGGGGCGCGCGACGTCGCTCATCGAAGCGATCTGCGAAGTCTGGCGGGTGCGAGAAAGATTTTCCGTCCAGACGGTCGATCCATCCGTCAACTTGAACGCCATGATGTCCCCGGAAGGGTACGGCACAACGACGACGTCCTGATCGACGGCGGGGCTCGACGACGTCATCAAGCTGGCGCTTTGCGGCAGTCCGCGCGCCGTCCAGATTTCGGCCCCGTCAACTCCGTTCAAGCAATAGAATCTGCCATCGATCGTAATGATATAGAGCCGGTCACCGGATGCGGTCGGCGAGGCGCGCACCGGGACGTCGAGGTTCTTCGTCCAGATTGATTTGCCCGACGCCGGATCGAGCGCGGCGACGACGCCGTAGCCGTTTGCGACATACAGACGGCCGTTTTCGGCGGCGAGACCGCCGCCGTAGCCACCGAGGCCAACAGTCGTTTCGGGCTTCGTCGAGATGGTGAAAACGCTCGACCCCGAGAGGGAGAAG
>JAEWCT010000112.1 GCA_023390485.1 Pseudomonadota bacterium | reverse complement strand
CGCGCTCAAATTCCCCTCCCCTTGACGGGGAGGGGTTAGGGGTGGGGTGAAAGAACCGGCGTTGTCTCTTCAGAGAGGCAGAGATCGACGTGCTCTAATTTAGGCCGAGCATCAGCTTGATGTTCTGAACGGCTGCGCCTGCCGCGCCCTTGCCGAGATTGTCGAGTCGCGCAACCAGAACAGCCTGGTTCAACGCGGCCTTGCCGAAGACATAGAGTTCGAGCTTGTCGGTGCCATTCAGCGCTTCGGGCTCAAGCCGGGAGATGCTGGCCAACGGCTCGGTAGCGACGCGCACCATCTCGCTTCCCCGGTAACGCTCGGCCAGGGCGGACTCGATATCGCGCAGGCACGGTTTTCCCGGCAGCACGTCGAGATGCAAGGGCACAGAGACGAGCATGCCCTGCCGGAAGTTGCCGACGCTCGGCACGAAGATCGGCCGGCGCGTCAGGCCCGAATACGTCTGCAGCTCCGGCACGTGCTTGTGCTCGAGGCCAAGCCCGTAAAGCTCGAACGCGGGCGCGGTTCCGGCCTCGTAGGCTTCGATCATGCTGCGGCCGCCGCCGGAATAGCCGGAAACGGCGTTGACCGTCAGCGGATGGTCCGCCGGGATAATGCCGGCGTCAACGAGCGGCCGGATGAGCGCGATGCCGCCCGTCGGATAGCAGCCGGGGTTAGCGACGCGTTTTGCCGCCCTGATTTTTCCGGCATGGTCCGCGGTCATCTCGGCGAAGCCATAGACCCATCCGTCGGCGACGCGATGCGCGGTCGAGGCATCGACGATCTTTGGGGCCTCGGCGCCGAGTTCGTCGGCAAGCACCACGGTTTCCCGCGCCGCGTCGTCCGGCAGGCAAAGCACGACGAGATCGACGTTGCGCAGCATTTCGGCGCGCGCGGCGCGATCTTTGCGCTTCGCTGGGTCGATGCTCTTCACGCCGATCTGACCGACGCCCGCGAGCCGCTCGCGGATTTCGAGGCCCGTCGTGCCCGCTTCGCCGTCGATGAACACGGAAGCAAGTTTGGTTTTCGCAGTCGTCATGGTCATAACACTAACCGCCAAACAAGAGGCCAAGCCGGTGCTTGATGCCCTGGATGATCGTTTCTGAACAGCCGACCCCGTAGGTCTCGCAGACGATACGATGGCTGTCGCGATAGATCATATCGGCCGCCACGTAGAGAATAATAAGGAGGCCGAACCACGCGATCCAAGGATAGTCGGCAAGAAGCTTTGCGATGAAGGTGGAAGCGACGGCCATCAGGATAATAGCAACCCCAAGTCCGATGACCAGCACCAGGGTGGATTCGCCCGCCGCGCCCGCGACGGCCAGCACGTTGTCGAGAGACATCGACAGGTCGGCGAGGATGATCGTCCAGAGGGCGGCCCAGAATGACGTCTGATGGGGGTGTGGGACGTTGGACGCAAGATTCTTTTCCACCTCATGGATGGAGTGCGTGTCCGCCTCGACGATCTGCTTGTACATCTTCCAGCAGACGAAGAGCAGCAGAATGCCTCCCGCGAGCGTCAAGCCGATCACCTGCAGCATCTGCTGCGCGATGCTCGAGAAGATGATCCTAAGGAGAACCGCTCCGAGAATGCCCCAGAAGATCACCTTTGCGCGCATCGACTTTTCAACGCGCGACGCCGCCATGCCGACAACGATGGCGTTGTCGCCGGCGAGCGTCAGGTCGATCATCAGGATGTTGAAGAGTGCGACGGCATGCGTGCGCCACCAGTGGGGCGACACGAGATAACCAATGTCGGTCACGAGTGTCGAAAACATCTCGTGTAAGCCGTTCAGTAGCCAGTCCATTGTATGCCGAATCCCTCATAGCTACGGCGGAGCCGCGCTGGCGCACCGAGCCGTATGTGGCATTCGCGTGCCGCGCCTGCAACCCTCCGGCCACAGAAATGAAACAGCCCGCCGAATGGGCGGGCTGTTTTTGTCTCAGGTATCGGAAGCGGATTAGCGCTTCGAGAACTGGAACGACTTGCGCGCCTTGACCTTGCCGTACTTCTTACGTTCGACGACGCGGCTGTCGCGGGTCAGGAAGCCCTGCTTCTTCAGCACGCCGCGAAGGTCCGGCTCATAATACGTGAGCGCCTTCGAGATGCCGTGACGAACGGCGCCAGCCTGGCCGGAAAGTCCGCCGCCGGCGACCGAAATACGAATGTCGTATTGCGTTGCGCGGTTGGCGAGGTTCAGCGGCTGCTGCAAGAGCATCTGCAGAACGGGACGGGCGAAATAGGCCTTGTAGTCCTTTTCGTTGACCGTGATGAGGCCCTTACCGGGCTTCAGCCAGACGCGGGCGACGGCGTTCTTACGCTTGCCGGTCGCATAGGCGCGGCCAAGCTTGTCGAGCTTCTGGGTCCGGACAGGCGCGGCCTGCGGCTCGACGCCCTTCACGGCGCCGAGATCGGCCAGGGTCTTAGTTTCGGTAGCCATGGATCTCAGACCCTCACATTCTTACGGTTGAGCTTCGCGACATCGAGCTTTTCCGGATTCTGCGCTTCGTGGGGATGCGCGCCGCCCTTATAAACTCGGAGGTTGCGCATCAGCTGACGGTGCAAAGGACCGCGTGCGAGCATGCGCTCTACGGCCTTCTCGACGATCCGCTCGGGATGCTTGCTGTCGAGGATCTGACGCGGCGTCCGTTCCTTGATGCCGCCCGGATAGCCGGTATGGCGATAGTAGACCTTGTCTTCACGCTTGGCGCCGGTGAAGACGACCTTCTCAGCGTTGATGACGACGATGTTGT
>JAEWCT010000089.1 GCA_023390485.1 Pseudomonadota bacterium | reverse complement strand
CGCTTGCAGCGCGCTCGGCCGAGGATGACGCTCACTAGGGCGCAGGAGGCGGCGGTTTCTCGTTTTCCTGCTTGGCCGGGTTCCGGGGCGGCCCCATCAGGATCGGCTGGAAGAGAACCGCGGCCGCCAGTGTCGTCACGAGCGAGAGCGCCAGCAGCTCGCCCATGCTCGACGTCCCCGGGTGACTCGAGAAAAACAGGCTCCCGAAGGCGACAGCCGTCGTCATGGCGCTGAACATGACGGCGCGGGTCAGCGGCGAGGCCAGCAAGCTCGTTTCGCCTTCGCGCCAAGCCAGCACGTAGTAAATCTTGAACGCGACGCCGACGCCAAGAAGAACCGGCAGCGCGATGATGTTCGCGAAGTTCAGCCGCAGCCCGATCAGCACGCAAAGCTCGAGTGTCACGACACCTGCGAGCAACAACGGCACGAGCGTCAAAAGCACGTCCGATATGCGGCGCAGCGCAACGAACAGGATGATCGTTATCGAGACGAGCGCCAATAGGCCCGCCTGGATAAACGATCGGACCACGGTCTTCGCCGATTCCTGGATGAGGATTGGCACGCCGGTGGCTTCCGGCGCAACGGCGAGGACGGCGGAGGCGAAACGACGGAGGTTGGCGTTGTCGTTGCCATCTCCCTTCGGCGCGACTTCGACGCGTGCCCGGTGATCGGCGGTGATCCAGTCGGCAATTATCTCGGGCGGCAGATTATCAAGTGTGATCGGCTCGGCCTTCAGAGCCGAGCGAATTTGCGCGAGGCGCAGCTTCAGACCGTCAAGCAATGACTTTTCGACCTTTGCGCGCACATCCGGCGGCGCGTCTGCGAGCTTGCGCAGTGTCTCTGCCATGTGGGTGGCAAGCGGGGGCGCGCCGGGAAGCTTGGCGACATTTTCAAATTCCGTCGCCGTCTCCTTCAGTCTGGTCTGCGTATCCGCATCCGTCGGATCCGCCGCCATTTCGTCGGGCTCGATCGTCGGGCCGAGCAGGTCTGCCACGTCCCTTGTGACCGCCAGCTTTTCCGTTTGCTGGTCGGGCACGAAGCTGGCGAGCGTCACCGTGTGCGCGGCTTCCGGCAATTTATCGAGCTTGGCTGCGAGCGCTTGGGCACCGGCCAAGTTCGGCGCAAGGACCTCGATGGTGTTCGGCGCGGTCGCGGGATCGCGCATGAGATCGTTGAAGGTCGAGACGGACTCGACCTTATTGCTGCGAAGGTTGATCGGATTGAAATCGAACTCGAGCTTCGTCAGCAGCGGCAATCCGGCAAGGACACCGAGCATCGTCAGCGCCAGAATGACGTGCCGGTGACGCGCCATGAAACGGTCGACGGGCGCAAGTGCGCGGTAGCCGACGTCGTGCGCCTCGCCCGGCGGATTGAGTAGGGAAAGCATCGCGGGCAACAACGTGATGCTCGTCAGGAACGCGATGACCATGCCGCTGCCGGCAATGAGGCCAAGCTCGGATACGCCGCGGTAATCGGTTGGCAGGAAGGCGTAGAAGCCCGCGGTCGTCGCGGCCGCGGCGAGCGCAAGCGGCTTTCCGGCGTTGGTACCCGCTGCAATCAACGCATCGCGGAGGCCGTGCTTGCTGAAGCGCTCGTGGCGGTATCTGACCGAGAATTGGATGCCGAAATCGACGCCGATGCCGACGAACAGCACGGCGAAAGCGACCGATATCAGGTTCAGGGCCCCGACGAGGTAAAGTCCCAGCGCCCCGGTCATCGCAAGTCCGGCGAATAGGCTGACGAGAACCGCGACAATGATGCGGCCCGATTTCAGCGCCAGCCACAAAATGAAAAGAACGGCTGCGATGGTAACGGCCGTGTTGACGATCGCGCCTTCGGCAACGGTTCCAAACTCCTCATCCGCCATCGGAACCGAGCCCGTGAGCCTCACGCGTACACCATTCTCAGGGGTCAGCCCCAGCCGTTCGGCGGTTTTGCGGATCAAGCTGGTGGCTTCGGATCCGGGCTGCAGGTCGGAATAGTCGAGGACCGGCTTCACCTCGAGGAAGCGGCGAAGTTCGGAAGGTGCCGGTTGCGCGCCCGTCAGCAGCCCGCCCCAAGAGAAATTCGTCTCCTTGCCTGCCATCAGATTGTCGATGGCATCGACCATCACGCCGAGCGGCTTTTCGAAATCCGACCACTTCGCACGGTCATCCTTGATGCCGAGCGGAACAAACGAGAGCGCCTTCGCCAGTCCGTTAAGAGTCGGATCGGCGGCAAGTGTGCCGAGAACCGGCTGCGCCTTGATCAACCCCTCGGTCGTTTCCTTGAGTTCGGGCAGCGAAAGATAGAGAAGGCCGTTCTTTTCGAAGAACGGGCCACCATCCCGCCGCCTCACGATCTGGAATGGATCGGGCTTCGATTCGCTGAGGGCAGCAGCGAGCTTGGCCGCTGCGGCCTCGGTCAGCTCCGGGGTTTTGCCGTCTATGACGACATCGATCGTGTCGGTGTGCTGTGGAAAAGCGAGATCGAACTGGCGCTCACGCTGACGCCAATCGAGATCCGACGCGATGAGCTGGCTCGTATCGGTCGTGATGGCGAAATGGTTGACGACGTAAACGATAGCACCGGCCGTGAGCCCCAGCCCCAGCACAATAGTCAGCCAGCGCAGGCGCACAGCGATGGCGACGATACCGGCGACGACGCGCTCGATCATGCGGTCGCCAACGGTTGTCTGGGACGGTGTTGGATGTTGAGTTCGTGAAGGATCATTCTAGATGGGACTCGTGATAACCTTTTGATGGGTCGCATCTCTTAACAGCTCACCTACGATGCCGAACCTGTCGAGCAGATGAATAAATGGGCCCGTCTAGTGTGTTGCTTTTGAGACACGTCACGTCAACAGCATGAATGCCGCGACGTTACCCCGGCTGCCGATCATTCACGATAGCGCGTAAAAGTCGGGGACGAGTGGGGCGCAGCGCGTTGAACGTCATGAATCGGGACGCGTTGAGGTATTAGGTCTTCCACAGCGCAAAGTAATTGCGCGTCGGCAGGACGGGGTTTCTGCATGAAAGTCATCTTGGCGCAGCCCCGGGGTTTTTGCGCAGGCGTGGTCCGGGCGATCGACATCGTCGAGCGTTCGCTCGCGCGGCGCGATGGGCCTGTCTATGTGCGCCATGAGATCGTTCACAACCGGCATGTCGTCGAGGACCTCAAGGTCAAGGGCGCCCGTTTCGTCGAAGATCTGGCGGAAATTCCCGATGGCGCCGTCACGATATTCAGCGCGCATGGGGTTTCGCGTGAGATCGAAGACAGGGCGAAATCGCGCCCCCTCAGGATCGTCGACGCGACATGTCCCCTCGTTTCAAAGGTTCACAAGCAGGGCCAGCGCTATTCCTCGCTCGGGCGCACCGTCATCCTGATCGGGCATGCCGGTCACGTCGAGATCGAAGGCACGCTCGGGCGCATTCCCGGGCCCGTTTACCTTGTCGAAAACGTCGAGGACGTCGAAAACCTCGATTTGCCCGACGATACGCCGGTTGCCTATATCACGCAGACGACCTTGAGCGTCGACGATACACGGTCGACCATCGAGGCCGTCAAACGCCGGTTTACCGACGTCATCGGGCCCGAAACGCGCGATATCTGCTATGCTACGCAAAACAGACAAACGGCCGTTCGGGAACTCTGCCAGTTGGTCGAGGTGCTTATCGTCGTCGGCGCCAGTAACAGCTCGAATTCGAACAGGCTGCGCGAGATCGGCGCCGAGTGCGGGATTCCGAGCTATCTCGTCGCAGACGGTAGCGCGGTCGACCCAGCTTGGCTTGCCGGAAAGAATGTAGTTGGCGTAACAGCAGGTGCTTCGGCGCCTGATGTTCTTGTCGAAGATGTCCTCACAGCCATCGCACAGATCTCGCCGATCGAGATCGAAATACTCGATGGCATCGAGGAGAAAATTACGTTTCGCCTGCCGCCTGAATTGCTCGAAGCATCATGATCAACGATAGTGCTGGTTCGAGCGCCGCTAGAAGGAGCCCAATCGGGTGGGAATTCCATTAAACCAAGCATTGTCGGTAGGTGCCTACGTCATCGGACAGCACCTCAGGGGCCGCAAACGTTATCCGCTGGTGTTGATGCTGGAACCGCTCTTCCGCTGCAACCTCGCATGCGCGGGCTGCGGGAAGATCGACTATCCCGATAAGATCCTCAATCAGCGCATCTCGGTCGCCGATGCACTGCATTCTATGGATGAATGCGGGGCGCCCGTCGTCGTTCTGGCGGGCGGTGAACCGCTCCTCCACAAGGAGCTGCCGGAGATCGTCGAGGGCGCGCTCAAGAAGGGCAAGTTCGTCACCGTCTGCACGAACGCCCTGCTGCTCGAGAAGAAAATACATCTCTACAAGCCGCACAAGAATTTCAACTGGTCGATCCATCTCGACGGCGACAAGGAGATGCACGACAGGTCGGTTTGCCAGAAGGGCGTGTACGATCGCGCGATTGAGGCGATCAAGGTCGCGAAGTCGAAGGGTTTTCGCGTCAACATCAATACGACGCTGTTCAGCGACGCAAAGGCGGAACAGGTCGCGAAGTTCCTCGATGAGATGAAGAAGCTCGACATCGGCGGCGTAACCATTTCGCCCGGCTACGCCTACGAGCGTGCTCCCGATCAGCAGCACTTCCTCAATCGCACAAAGACGAAGCAGCTCTTCCGCGATATCTTCAAGCTCGGAAAGGGCGGTCGCGCGTGGCCGTTCTTCCAGTCGGCCCTGTTCCTCGATTTCCTCGCGGGCAATCAGACCTATCAGTGCACGCCGTGGGGCAACCCGACACGCACCGTGTTCGGCTGGCAGAAGCCCTGCTATCTGCTCGGTGAAGGCTATACGAAGACCTTCAAGGAGCTGATGGAAAGCACCGACTGGGACAAGTACGGCACCGGCAATTACGAGAAGTGCGCGGACTGCATGGTGCACTCGGGCTTCGAAGCGACAGCCGTCATGGACGCAGTGAAGAAGCCCTGGAAGATCGCCGCCGTTGCGCTCAGAGGCGTGAAGACGGACGGTCCGATGGCGCCCGAGATCGCACTCGACAAGCAGCGTCCGGCCGAGTTCGTGTTCTCACGTCACGTCGAGAACAAGCTAGCGGAGATCAGCGAAGCCGAGGCCCGGGCCCAGAAACCGGTGGCAGCGGAATAATCCCTGCATCGCGCGCCGGGTCGCAGCAGCGGCCCGCAAGAGATCCGGGAGCTGGCCCGGGTGATACAGCAATGACTTGAGGACGCCGGCAATGTCCGGCGTTCCATCCGGTTTGAGGCCGTTTATCGCGGCCGGCGGAAGCTTTTGACTCGCGGGATCGGCAATCACCCGCAGCACGGCGAACGGCAAGCCATACTGCTCTGCCAAGTGCGCAACGACGTGACTTTCCATGTCGGCCGCAAAAGCGCCGGTCGTCATATAGAGATTTTGCTTTTCGGCCGGGCGTGCGACGACCGCATTCGATGCGGCGATTGCTCCGGACTCTGCTCTCGGTAACGACTCGAACAGGCTGTCGCTCCAGCGTTCATCGGCAACATACGTCGTGCCGTTTGCGACGACTGACGTGCCGACGACGATCGTTCCCGATGGCAGACCAGGCCGCAGGCCACCGGCAATTCCGAAGCTGATGAGGCCGCGAATGCCTCCGCCCCGGATGGCTTCCTCGATCAAGGAGACAAGGCGTTTCTCATTGCCGCCGCAAGCAAGCGCCTTCACGCGCCCGGATCGTTGCGCGACCCGAGCTTCCGCTCTCAGCCCTGTTGCGGCGAGCACGCCCCCCCTCATCCCCTTACATCATCCCCTCAGACTAAACCCCGCGCCAGACTATCCCTTCACATCCCAACTGTCACGGACCTCGAATTTGAGGCCTTGAGGTTCCGATAGCGGGCCAAAGCCCACATCGGAAAGAATTTCGAGTAGCCGTGATAGCGGAGGTAAAAAACGCGCGGAAAACCCGTAGCCGTGAAATGCTTTTCGTTCCAGAAGCCGTCAGAGCCTTGTGACGAGGCTAAATACGCGATCCCTTTCTGAACGGCCGGATGATCGACCTCACCGGCCGCCATCAGCCCCATCAGAGCCCAGGCCGTTTGTGACGCCGTGCTCGGCGCCGGCTCATAGGCCTTGTAGTCCATCTTGTAGCTATCGCCGGCCTCGCCCCAGCCACCATCAGGATTCTGGATCGACAGCAGCCAATTTGCTGCCTTGCGGACGACGCTCGATGCCGGGTCGACGCCGGCGGCGTTCAGGGCGCACAGCACCGACCATGTGCCGTAGACATAGTTCATGCCCCAGCGGCCATACCAGCTGCCGTCCTTCTCCTGCGTCCGCTCGAGATAGCTGATCGCATTGTCGAGCACATAGCTTTGCCCGCGGCGCTCGCCGAGTTGTGCCAACATCGAGATGCAGCGCGCGGAGACGTCAGCCGTTGGCGGATCGAGCAGAGCTCCATGGTCGGAAAATGGAATCTGATTGAGGTATTCGTAGGTGTTGTCGGCGTCGAAAGCGCCCCAGCCGCCATTTTTGCTCTGCATGCCGACGATCCATTCGCGGCCGCGTGAGATCGCTTCGCGATAGGAATTGTCCGCTTGCGGCGCGCGTCCCAACGAGCGGTCCATCGCCATCACGACGACGGCGGTATCGTCAGTATCGGGATAATGAGGATTGGCGTACTGGAACGCCCAGCCGCCGGGGCGGATGCCGGGCCGGCTCGCCGCCCAGTCGCCAACAGTATCGAGCACCTGCAGCGGCTTCAGCCATTCGAGCGCACGCCCAGCGCTTGCTTCGGCATCCGTGCCGCCCACTTCCATCAGCGCATGCGTCGAGAGCGCCGTATCCCAAACCGGCGACAAGCATGGCTGGCAGTAGGCTTCGTCGTCCTTGACGATGAGTAGTTTTTCGATCGATCCCCGCGCGGTCCGATAATTCGGATGATCATGCGAATACCCGAGCGCATCGTAAACCAAGAGCGAGTTGACCATCGCGGGGAAAATTGCGCCCAAGCCGTCTTCGCCATTCAAGCGTTCGTCGACGAACGCAACGGCCTTGTCGATTGAGCGCTTGCGTATCGACTTCGGGAAGTACGGCTGAGTGGCACGGAGCACGCGATCAATCGCACCAAAAATTTCCGACCATGGGGATTTCTGATGCGGGCCCTTGGGCCAGACTTTGACATCCTCGGGCGGGATGGTGAAAAGCTCGGGAATGCCCACGCCTTTGGGATTCCGCGCTCTCGGCTTCAAAGCATTGAGCACCGTGAGCGGCACCACCACTGTGCGCGCCCAATAGGAAATCTTGTCGAGATGGAACGGAAACCAACGCGGCAACACCATGATCTCGACGGGCATCACCGGAACGCCTGTCCAAGGCACGGCGCCGAAGAGTGCCAAAAGGTTGCGCGTGAAGACGTTGCTGTGGGAAGCGCCGCCTTGCGACAAAATCCAGCCGCGCGCCTTTTTCATGTAGGGCTCTTCGGTGCCCACACCGATCATCTTCAGCGCAAAGTAAGCTTTCACGCTCGCGCTGATATTCGACGCGCCGTCATGGAAGAGCGGCCAGCCGCCATCATCGGATTGAATGCGGCGGAGATAGTTGGCGATCTTGGCTTCGAGAGCAGCGTCGACAGGCTCGGCCAAGTAATGACGCATCAGAACATATTCCGCCGGGATCGTCGCGTCGGCCTCAAGCTCGAACACGAAATGACCGTCGTCCCGCTGCAGCGACAAGAGCGCATTCTTGGCGTTGGATATCGCGCTTTCGATATCGAGCGTGCCGATCTCGCGCATTGGATTGCCGGACGCCAGCCGCGCGGACTGCGCTACAGAGTCGAAATTCATAGATGCTCTCCCAGAAGTTCGAGCGTCCTATCAGATGTGCGCCGACATCGCCAGTTTCGCGGCCCCCTCGCCTGACCTTATCGCGCCTTCGATCGTCGCCGGAAGTCCGGTATCCGTCCAATCGCCTGCTAAAATCAGGTTTTTCCAGCGCGTGCGCACTTTCGGACGCAGGGCATTCTGTCCGGGCGTTGCGGCGAAAGTAGCGCGCCGCTCTTTCACGATCTGCCAACTGGGAAGCTCTGCGTCGAGGCGAGCGATTTTCGCAACCTCAGTCCAGACCTGGCGCGCGAGCGGTTCTCTCGCGGCCTCGTTGAAGCGATCCGCCGAACTGATGGTCACCGACAAACGATTTTCGAATGCGAAGAGCCACTCCGTCGTCGCGTTGACTAGCCCCGTGATCTTCGGAAGGTTGGCGGGTGGCGCGATGGCGAAGTGGACATTGCAGATCGCGCGGTATTCGGTTGGCACGACGATGTCCGGAACAAGGGTCCGGGCGACCCATCCGGGCACCGCCAGGACGACGTCATCATCGCCTTTGAGCTCGATGGTGCCGTCCCCGAATTGCAGCGCGCTGACACGACCGTCAGCAAATTCGATTGCCCGCAATGGATGGTCGAACCTCAGCTCCGTGCCGCGCTTGCCGAGAAACGAAAGCGCGGGATCGACAAGCGCCGGTCCCAATCCGTTCGCCGCGAACAACGGGCGGCAGGCTCTGCCGCCGCGCCCAAGCGTTTCGCGAACGACTGTGCCGGCGAGCTTTGCGGAACCTTCCAACGGCTCGCAGTTCAGCGCCGCGAGCAGCACCGGCTGCATGAGATGAGTGAAAACCTTTGAGCCGGGGTCGACCCTCCCGGTGACGGTGTCGCTGCTTTCGGCCCGGAGAAGATTTCCGAGGCGAACGTAATCGATCGCGCGCGTGCCCGGCACGCGGCGGCTCTTCGCGAAGATCCACCACGGCAGCGGTCCGTCGTTCGGCCTCAGAGTCCATCGCTCGCCGGACGCAAAATCGCAAAAAGCGAATTCCGCGTGTTTCGGATCATCGAGCAGACCTCTGCCGCCGACCACTTTCAGATAGCGCAGCGCGCTGTCATTGCCCGAGAGCAGCAGATGGTTGCCGTTGTCGATCATCATTCCGAGCGCAGGCTCGAAATACGAGCGGCAGCGGCCGCCGGCATGGCGCGCCAACTCATGGATGACGACCTTACGTCCGCGGTTGACAAGCGTGACCGCCGCCGAAAGACCGGCGAGACCGGCCCCGACGATGTGAACAGTGCCGTTGCTCATTTAAAAGATGCCGTCACGCAGGACCGCCCAGAGGACGGTGCGTTTGGAGCGCCGCACATCGACACGCGGCGCTTGCCATCCCCGTGCGATCAGCTTCTCGAGAATGCCCCGATAGACGGTTGCCATCATTCGCGGCGATCTGACGGAGCGGCGGGAACTCCGCGCCATGATGGCTTCCGACGCGTCGTAATACTTCCGCGCCTTTTCCGCGATACCGCGGCAGACGCGATCAAGTCGCGGATCAGCGAGAATTTCGGCGATCGAAAGGTCCGCCAGCCCGCATTCGCGCAGAGCCTCCTTGGGAAGATAAAGGCGGCCCATCGCTGCGTCTTCGTCGATGTCGCGCAAGATGTTCGTCAGCTGGAGGGCGCGGCCGAGGTTGTGAGAAAGCTCAATTCCCGGGCCTTCCTCCATGCCGAAAATTCGCACGGACAATCTTCCGACCGCCGAGGCCGCGCGATCGCAATACAGGTCGAGCACCTTCCATTCGGGCGCGCGAAGATCGCGGACGATATCCATTTCCATGCCGTCGATCACGGCGATGAAATCATCCTTCAGCAGGCCGTATTGCGCGATCGGGCCGGCGAGGTCGCGCGTTCTCTGCGTCCGGCGTCCCGTTGCATAGAGTTCTTCGATGTCTTCGCGATACTGAACGAGATCGGCAAGGCGAAGCTCTCTCGCGCCGCCGTTGTCGGCGACGTCGTCAACGGCCCGGCAAAATGCATAGACGTGATACATCGCCTCGCGCTGCGGGCGCGGGAGGACTCGCATTGCCGCATAAAACGAGCTGCTTGCCGCTGCGGGCGTTTCTTCAGCAACGAGGGTGTCGATTTCAGCGCTCATGCGGCATCATCCTTGACGACTTCGTAAACGCAGCGCGTGTGAAAGCCCGACCCACAAGAGTGGCGGCCGCCGTGCGCGCAGCAATCGCCGCTGCGTGTGGTTTTGAAAGATGGACGGTCTCGGAAAGCGGATCCCGGGTCTTCAGCAACCCGATGAGCCTGCGTGCTAAGCCGACGATGACAGATGTTTCGACGGCGAGCCGCGTATCAGCGACACTCGACGGCAGGAGGGACGCATCTGGCATGAGGCCTTCGGTCCGCGTGGCCAACGTCCGCAAACAGGCGCGCAATTCCGGTGACGCTTTGGGCGCCGCCAGAGCCGCGACGCTCGTTCCATGCAGCGAAAGATCGTCGAGCGGAATGTAGACCCGATCGATATTGCGGTAGTCCTTGGCGCAATCTTGAAGGTGGTTGATGATCTGCAAGGCCGTGCACAATGCGTCTGAATGCTGCCACGTCGATTTCGGCTCGCCATGGACGTCGAGCACGAACCGGCCGACCGGCATTGCCGAATAGCGGCAATAGTCGAGAAGCTCGTCCCACGTCTCGTACCGGTTCTTCATAACATCCTGACGAAACGCCTTGAGAAGATCGAGGGCGTGCTGCGCGCTCAAATTTCGCAAGCGCAGCTGTTCGCGAAGCGCGAGCGCATCGGTCGCGGAATCGGATCGGCCGAGAAGCGTTTCTTCGAGCGCATCGAGGATTGCGAGCTTCGATTGAGCATCAAGCGTCGGGTGATCAGCAGCGTCGTCGGCGGCTCGCGCAAAGCGATAGTAGGCGAGGATCGGCGCGCGGTGACGTGCGGAGACAATACGCGACGCGACGGGAAAATTCTCGTCACGCTCGGACTTGCCGGATTTGTACTTGCCGTCGACCGTCATTGCCTTCCTACTTCGGCCTGTACCCGGCCCTTCCAGAGACCTCCGCGACCGCGCTTATGCTGATACGCCGAATCTAGCGTGAAACCCACATAGGTCATCGCGATAACTGGTAGCGCGGCGCCCCAAAGTGGCGAACGGTTGTAAAAGCGCAACGTCGGTTGGAAGGCAATTATCATTAACAGATACGCAGCTCCCGCGAGTACGTTCGCCGGGAAACCAGCGAAAAAGACAAAAGCGAGCGGCACCAAGTAAATAGCGGCCATGCCAACAACTGTTCCGAGCAGCAATAACGGGGAATAATGCAGTTGGGCATAGGCTGACCGCGCAACCATTCGGCGAATATCGTCAAACGTTGGATAATCGCGAAGGCTGATCACGTTGTTCGACAGTCCAAGCCAGATCGGTCCCTGCTTTTTCAACAGTTTTCCGAGAGCACAATCGTCAATGAGCGCGCCGCGAATTGCTGCGATGCCACCGGCACGTTCGAGTGCGCCGCGGTCGACCAGCATGCAACCGCCCGCGGCTGCAGCAGTTGCAGCGCGTTGGCGGTTTACCCAGCGAAATGGATAAAGCATCTGAAAGAAAAAGATGAAGGCAGGAACCAATGCCCGCTCAGCGAGGCTTTGGCATTTGAGCTTGGCCATGACGGACGTCATGGCGCGGCCGTTTGCGCACGTGCTCATCACGAGCGACTGAAGCATTCCGGACGCGTAGCTGATATCGGCATCCGTCAGCAGCAGGTAATCCGGTTTCGATTTCGATAGGGACGCGGCGGCGATACCCTGATGCATCGCCCACACCTTGCCCGTCCAGGCAGATGGCAGCGGCGCGCCGTTGATGATGGTTATTTCGCGCGTTGAATTCGCGGCAATGGTT
>JAEWCT010000081.1 GCA_023390485.1 Pseudomonadota bacterium | reverse complement strand
GGCGCGGCGGGCCGTTGAAGAAATTGCAAGTTTAAATACCAACCGGATCCAGGTCTGCGCCGTCGCCGCCGTGGCGCTCGGCGTTTTTGTCGTTTGGCTGGCACGGGGATAAGCCGCACGGCCAGCTTCTCCCCGCCGCACGCCGGTGTGCTAACGTCGCCATGTTGACGCTCGGATGTTGCGCCAATAACGCCTGTCCGGCTGAACTCGGTCCCATGGAACGGGGCCGGATTGGCATGCGACCCCGATCAGATCCTGGAGCCCTCGCGATGATCAAGAAACGTTCGGCATTTTCTGTCGGGATTGGCTTCGTCGCGTTGCTGATCGCCGGAGCGGCAACGCCGGCGCTCGCCGAATTTGCGAACGGACCGCAGTCCGTCGCGCCGCTCGCCAAGCGCCTCTCCGATGCCGTCGTCAACATCGCGACATCGCAAACCGTCAAAGGCCCGGCTGGCGTCCCCTTGCCGAAAGTGCCGAAGGGAGCGCCCTTCGAAGATTTCTTCGACGACTTCTTCAACAAGCGCGGCGGCGTGCCCCACGGCGATCGCAAAATTTCCTCGCTCGGCTCTGGTTTCGTGGTCGACGGCAAGGAAGGCCTGATCGTCACTAACAATCACGTCATCGAAGGCGCCGAGGAGATCGACATTAATTTCCACGACGGCTCCAAGCTCGTCGTCGACAAGATCCTCGGCCGTGATACCAAGGCCGACCTCGCGCTGTTGAAGGTCTCGCCGAAGAAGCCGCTCGCCGACGTGAAATTCGGCTCCTCCGCCGACATCGAAGGCGGCGATTGGGTGCTGGCCATCGGCAACCCGTTTGGCCTCGGCGGTTCCGTTTCGGTCGGTATCATCTCGGCGAAAAGCCGCGACATCAATTCCGGCCCATATGACGATTATCTGCAGACCGATGCCGCGATCAACAAAGGCAACTCCGGCGGCCCGCTGTTCAACATGAACGGCGAGGTGATCGGCGTAAACACCGCGATCATCTCTCCGACGGGCGGCTCGATCGGCATCGGCTTCGCGGTTCCCTCCGATACCGTCTCGAAAGTCATCGCGCAGCTGAAGCAGTACGGCGAAGTGCGGCGCGGCTGGCTTGGCGTCAAAATCCAGACGGTCACCGGCGACATCGCCGAGACGCTGGGATTGCCGGAAAACACGGGCGCGCTCGTCGCCGCTGTAACGCCCGACAGTCCGGCATCGAAAGCCGGGCTTGTTGCTGGCGACGTCATTTTGAAATTCGACGGCAAGGACGTGACGAGCATGCGCGGCCTGCCGAAGATGGTGGCCCAGGCCGCCGTCGGCCAAGCGGTCGATATCGAGCTTTTGCGCAAAGGTCAGAAGCAGAACACGCAAGTGACTGTCGGCCGTCTCGAAGACGACGACGACAATGCGAGCGACCTGAAGACCGACACGGGCAAAGACGACGATCCGAAGGGTTCGGCTATCATCGGCTTGCAGCTTTCGCCCCTGAACGATGATCTGCGCAAGAAATACAACCTCGACGACAAGATCAAAGGCGTCGTGGTCGAAGCGGTCGATCCACAGAGCCCAGCCGCCAGCAAGGGTCTGAAAGTGGGCGATGTCATCGTCGAAGCGGCGCAGGACAGCGTCTCCGAGCCCGACGACGTCGCAAAGAGCATCGAGAAGGTCAAGAAGGCTGGCCGCAAGGCCGTGCTGCTCCGTGTCGAGGACGGCAAAGGCGACCTCCGCTTCGTCGCAGTGCCCGTGTCATGATCCGCGTGCTATCGCAGTCAGAAATTCTCTTCAGGAGGTAATTCGTGTCCAACGGTCACGGCATTCTCGATACGATCTTCGACCAGCTATCGCCCGTGCATCCCGATGGACACAAGTTCGTTGCCATTGGCGCGGCGGTGACGCTGCTGTTCTTCTTCCTCTATCCGCCGCTCGGCTGGCTCTGCGCCGGCATCACCGCCTGGATAATCTACTTCTTCCGCGATCCGCAGCGCGTCACGCCGCTACGGCCGGGCCTGGTCGTCTCCGCCGCTGACGGCAAGATCTCCGGCATCGAAAAAGTCGTGCCCCCCGCCGAGCTCGGCATGGGACCGGAGCCGCGGACCCGGATTTCGACATTCCTCTCCGTGTTCGACGTTCACATCAATCGAGCCCCAATCGCCGGTCGCGTCCTGAAATCAGTCTACGTCCCCGGCACCTTTGTGAACGCTGCCCTCGACAAGGCCAGCGAAGACAACGAGCGCCGCCTTATCGTCATCGAGACCCCAGACGGGGGCGACGTCGGCGTGGTCCAGATCGCGGGGCTTGTCGCCCGGCGCATCGTGACCTTTGTCGAGGTTGGTGACGCGGTTGGAGTGGGCCAGCGGTTCGGCCTGATCCGCTTCGGGTCGCGCGTGGACGTTTATCTGCCACCCGGCAAAACGGCACTTGTTAGTGTCGGGCAACGTGCGATTGCAGGCGAGACGGTTTTGGCAGATCTTCAGTCCGTCGAACCGGAACGCGAGTCGCGCCGCGCCTGATCTCCGGGCGCGCCGTTGCAACTCAGGCGAAGGCCACAAGGAGCCTGCCATGGATACGGATGAGCCATTCATCGAGACCGAAACGCGCCGCCGCAGACGCCGGTCTCTGTTTCGTCACCGGCGCGTTCCGGTCCGGATGCTCGTGCCGAATTTCTTCACGCTCCTCGGCCTTTGCGCCGGCCTGACATCGATCCGCATGGGGATCGAAGGCCGCTACGATCTGGCGCTCGCGGCGATCGTCTTTGCCGCCTGCCTCGATGGGATCGACGGCCGCATTGCGCGCCTCTTGAAAGCATCCTCGCGCTTCGGCGCCGAACTCGATAGCCTTGCCGACTTCGTGAACTTCGGCGTCGCGCCCGCTTTCCTGATTTTCAATTGGGGATTGGGCGACTTGAAGAGCGCTGGCTGGATCTGCGTCATGATCTTCGCGCTGGCTTCCGCGCTCCGCCTCGCGCGCTTCAATGCGGCGCTCGATGACGACAAGCCGAAGTGGCAATCGAACTACTTCATGGGCATGCCGACACCTGCGGCGGCAATCGCGGTGCTGCTGCCGTTCTATATCGATCAGCTCGGCTTCGTCGACATCAAGGCGCAATGGGCGCTGAAGATCGTGCTCGTCTACACCCTCTTCGTCGCCTTCATGATGGTGTCGTCGATCCCGACCTACTCCGGCAAGCTCGTCGGTGAGCGCGTCGGACGCGAATGGGTGCTGCCGATCTTCGTCGTCGCCATCGGCATCGTCGCGTTCCTGTTCACGTACCCTTACGAAACGCTGACGGCGCTGACGCTGCTGTATCTCGGCTTCATTCCGGCGAGTTGGCGGAACTTCCGTGACCGCTGTGAGGGAGAGAGTGCGGCCGCTGCAGCGGCGGCGGCAGAGGCGCCACCTGCCGCGAGTGACGCGCCGGCGGGACAGCAAATCAACGGCGAGCAAAACGCAGGACAGCAGAATTC
>JAEWCT010000138.1 GCA_023390485.1 Pseudomonadota bacterium | reverse complement strand
CCCGAGGAAAACATCGTCGAGCTGACGAACGGGTGCCTCTGCTGCACGGTTGCGGACGATTTCGTGCCGACGCTCGAGGCGCTGCTATCGCGTAATCCGCCGCCCGAGCACATCATCGTCGAGACGTCGGGGCTCGCACTCCCGAAGCCGCTCGTCAAAGCCTTCGAATGGCCGGACATTCGCAATCGCGTGACGGTCGACGGCGTCGTCACCGTTGTCGACGGACCGGCGGTGAAGGCGGGGCGGTTTGCGGACGATCCGGTGAAGGTCGCGGCGCAACGCGCGGCCGATCCCTCGGTCGATCATGAAAATCCGCTGGAGGAAGTCTACGAGGATCAGCTTCTCTGCGCCGATCTCGTTGTTTTGAACAAGACCGATCTCATGTCGGCCGATGAGACGGATCAGATCACGGAAGAGATCAGAGGCGGCGTCCCGCGGGCTATCAAAATCGTCGCGACGCGCGAGGGCCGCGTTCCTGCGAGCGTGCTGCTTGGGCTGTCGGCCGCCGCCGAGAACGATCTCGCTAACCGTCCCTCGCATCACGACAATGAGCCGGATCACGATCACGACGATTTCGAGACGTTCATCGTCGACGTTCCGCCGCTTGCGTCGCCCGCCGATCTCGCCTCACGCGCCAAAGAAATCGCCAATGCGCACGACGTGCTTCGCATCAAAGGCTTTGCCGCAATTGACGGCAAGCCGATGCGGCTCTTGCTACAGGGCGTCGGCGAGCGTGTGGATACGCGGTACGAGCGCGCTTGGCGAGACGACGAGCCGCGTCTTGGGAAGCTCGTCGTCATCGGCCAGAAGGGGCTCGACCGCGAAGGCATCACCCGGACTCTGACAGGCGTAGCCTAATGCATATTGTCGTTCGCGAGAGCCGGGATCTCGATGAGGCCGCCGTGCCTCAGGATCTCGGCCTTGCGCCCGCCGATATCGTCTTTCTTTCGTTTTCCGATTCCGACTTGGCAATGGCGGCGGCGGCGTTTCGTTCGGTTGCTGCCGATGCGCGGCCGAGCCTTCGCGTCGCCAACCTCAATGCGCTCAGGCATCCGATGTCGGTCGATCTCTTCGCCGATACGACGCTTGCCGGGACGAAAGCGGTGCTCATCCGGTTGCTCGGTGGCCTCGACTATTGGCGCTATGGCGGCGAGCAGATCGGCAAGCGGTGCCGCGAGCTTGGAATTGCCTTGGCCATCGTGCCGGGCGACGGTCGCCCCGACGTGCGGCTCGCCGCGCTTTCGACGGTCGAGGCGCAAGATCTGACGCGGCTCGGCGCGCTTCTCGATCAAGGCGGCGTCGAGAATACGCGAGCGGCGCTGCAGGGGATGCTAGCGCGCGCCGTGCATGGTCATGCACACATTCCAACGCCATCCATCATTCCGAGTTTTGGCATCTATCGCGAAAGCGCGATGGCGGCCGCCAGTGTTGGAACGGCGGCTGTCGTTTTCTATCGCTCACATTTGCTTGCCGGTGACGTCGCACCCATCGATGCGCTCATCGATGCTCTCGATCATCGCGGCCTCGCGACGACGGCCCTCTATGTGCCAAGTCTGAAGGCGCCTGAGGCGGCGGCGTGGCTCAGCAATGAACTCTCGCAGTTGGGTCCGAGCGTCGTCATCAACGCGACGGCATTTGCCGCGCGCGATGGTGCGGATAGATCTCCGCTCGACCGATGCGATTGTCCGGTTCTGCAAGTCGCGCTCGCAAATTCGTCGCGGGCGGCGTGGGAGAATTCGCAGCGCGGGCTCGGCGCATCCGATCTCGCGATGCATGTCGTTCTGCCGGAACTCGACGGCCGGCTTTTTTCGGGCGTGGTGTCGTTCAAGGAAGAAGACGATCTCGGCAGCGATCTTGGGATGTCGCTCTTCCGGCATGCGCGTTACGCGACGGGTGTCGAGCACGTCGTGGATCTTGCGGCTGGCTGGGCGCGATTGAGAACTTCGCCACGGAAGACTCGCCGGGTCGCGTTGTTGTTTTCGACCTATCCCGGGCGGCCGGATCAGATCGCGCATGCTGTCGGTCTCGACGGGCTCGCGAGCGCCTGCAAGATCGCAGCGCGGTTGCGTGATGAAGACTATGCGATTTCTGCCGCGCCAGATGGTTCGAACGATCTTGTTCAGCGACTCGGTTCAGACGCGCGGGCGATACGGTGGCCGATCCGGGATTATCGCGCTGCCTTCGATCAGCTCCCCGAAGCTTTCCGTGAAAGTGTCACGGCGGCGTGGGGCGAACCGGAAGCTGACAGCTTTGCGGTCGGCGGCGCGTTTTCGTTTCGCGCTGTGGAGTTCGGCAATTTCCTGATCGGATTGCAGCCGGAGCGCGGCCAGGTTCAGGACCGGAAATCGCAATATCATGATCCGTCGACGCCGCCGCGGCATAGTTATGTCGCGTTCTATCTCTGGCTCAGACATGTCGGAACGATCGATGCGCTGATCCATCTCGGTGCGCACGGCACGCTCGAATGGCTCCCGGGCAAGGCGATTGCGGGAAGCGAAGCGTGTGCGCCTCGCGCACTACTCGGTCCGGTGCCGATGATCTATCCGTTCATCGTCAACGATCCGGGTGAAGCCGCGCAGGCTAAGCGCAGGCTCGCCGCCGTGACGCTCGGGCATCGTCCGCCGCCGATGGCTGAAGCCGGACTTTCCGGTCCT
>JAEWCT010000032.1 GCA_023390485.1 Pseudomonadota bacterium | reverse complement strand
GTACTGGGCCTGCTTCAAAGGCATCTTCTGGCGCGAGATCCTTCGCTACCTCCATCAGCGCGAACGGTTCCTGTCGGCGCTTGTGCGGCCGCTGATCTGGCTTTTCATTTTCGCAGCGGGCTTCCGGCAAACGCTCGGCGTCTCGATCATCCCTCCGTACGAGACCTACGTCCTCTATGAGGAATATATCGCGCCGGGCCTGATCGCGATGATCCTGCTCTTCAACGCGATGCAGTCCTCGCTGTCGATGGTTTACGACCGCGAAACGGGGACGATGCGAACCCTGCTCGTCAGCCCCTTCCCGCGCTCGTTCCTGCTGCTGTCGAAGCTTCTCGGAGGCGTCTCGGTCGCGCTGCTGCAAGCCTACGCTTTCATGCTCGTTGCCTGGTTCTGGGGAATCCAGCCGCCGCCGATCACCGAAGTGAAGCTCTTCACCTTCTACGATCCGCCGACGTGGGCGGGTGACGCCATTGCCAAAATGACGGACCCGATCGTAACCCCGCTCTTCTCCGTTCCCGCGTTCGTTCAGCCGTTCGCCGGCTACATCACTGTCATTCCTGCCATCATCCTGGCTGGCTTGATGCTCGGCTCACTCGCGCTCTTCATGTCGTCGGTCATCAAGCAGCTCGAGAACTTCGCAGGCGTAATGAACTTCGTTATCTTCCCGATGTTCTTCGCCTCGTCCGCTTTGTACCCGCTCTGGCGGATCCGCGAGGCGAGCCCGCCGCTCTACGAAATCTGCCGTCTCAATCCGTTTACATATGCGGTGGAATTGATCCGCTTCGGGCTTTATGGACAGGTTGATACGGTTTCGCTGGCCATCGTCGTCGGCTGCACAGCCGTCTTCCTTGCGGCCGCAGTATTTGCCTACAATCCGTCGAAAGGGTTGATCGCTCGGCGCGGCGGCCCCGGAGGCTCAGCTTGAGGTTGGAAATGAAAATGCTTGGAAACACCCTTCGTCGCGCCGGCCTGCAGATTATCTCGGCGCTTGCGCCCTTCGCATGGATGGCTGTTCCTGCCATCGCTGACGAACCGGCAAAGGCCGAATGGCCGTGCGTCTATCGCAAGGTCCCAGTCTTGAGTGCGGCAACGATCTGGGACGGCCCCGCCATCACCGATACGTCGAGCTGGCGCAAGGACGAGGCGATCAGGAAGCTTTCGCAGTATCTGGTCTCGCGCCGCGTCAAGGAAGACGAAGCGGAAGCGGCAATCAAGAAATACGCGGCGAGCATCCCCGCCGATACCCGTGACGCCAAACTGACGGAACTGTTCGCCGCCGTCCTCACACGCACCAACGAGGACCGAAAGGTGGTGATGTCCGGCATTGAGCGCTTCCACAAGCGGCAGCTTGAGCGCGCGAAGGAAATCGAGAAGGAAGGCATCGCTCTTCCACCCCAAGCCGACGACGCAGCCCAGACGGACGACTCCCAAAATCCGGCAGGCGAGATTTCCAAGCTCTCGCCCAAGGAAGAGCAATACAAATGGGAGGTCCGCACCTTCCAGGAGAAGCAGGCGAACATCCCAATCGCTTGCGAAATTCCCCAGCTCATCGATGAGCGCGCCGGCGCCGTCGCTCGCGCCATTCGTGCCGAGATGAAGAGCTGACCGAAGCCGCCTTTTTGATTGCGCCTGCAGAAGCAGCGGCCCTCGCCGAAGGGCCGCGAGCACCCGCCCGCCCTCACCCCTTCCAACTCAACGCGAGCAAAATAATCTTCACGACTCGTTAGCCTTAACGGCTCTTTAACCAAGGTTGACGTACTCTCAACACATCGGCTTCGACACCGAGCTCTCCCCGGCCCGAAGCCAAGTTTGCAAGCGAAAGTGTTGTCATCTCTGTCTCGCGTTGTGAGGTTGACCATGCACTACGAACTTGTCTCGCGTGCCCTTGCCTACGCCTCCTGCATCTCGACAATGAGCCTGCTTATGACGTCGATGGCGATCGCCGCCATCAATGTCGGAAGAACGCACCCTGCCTTCTGCCAACCCAATGCCTGCGTCGCCGGCATTCGCGTTGGAACGGAAGCTCAGTTCGGCGCTCTGACAAGCAAGGCCCATGTCGCCACGTTGGCGGCGAAGCTCTGGCGCGTTACCTGAAATAGAAAAGTCGAAATCACAAAAAATACGCTCGCCGAAGCGATCTGCCGTCTATGCGGGTAGCGGAGCCGCGCCTTGGCGAGTGCGAAGTGAAGTCGAAAGATCCAAGCACTACGAACGATCCACGACCCAAAAGCCATCCGATGCGCACGGATGGCCGGAAGCACGAAGCCTGCACTGCCAAGCCAATTACGTTGCCTACGCTGCAAGTCAGGCCGGAAACCACGAAGCCCGGCCAGCCTACTCTCAAAGCCACACTGGAATTCAGCGATCGAAATGAGCGCGGGTCAGCCTTGGCTCGCGCTCATCCGCTGTTTGACGACCTTGTCGATGGCCTGAAGCTCGGAAATGAGCCCAGCGAAGTCCTTGAGCGCGACCATGTTTGGGCCGTCCGACGGTGCCTTGTCCGGATCCTGGTGCGTCTCGATGAAAAGCCCCGCTACGCCGACGGCAACCGCCGCCCGGGCGAGAACCGGTACGAAGCGGCGATCCCCGCCTGATGATGTCCCTTGGCCGCCAGGCTGTTGGACGGCATGGGTGGCATCGAAAATGACCGGCGCGCCGGTTTCGGCCATCTGCGGCAGAGCCCGCATATCCACGACCAGCGTGTTGTATCCAAAGCTTGAGCCGCGCTCGGTCACGAGCACATTCGGATTGCCCGACCCGGTGACCTTAGCAATGACATTCTTCATGTCCCAGGGCGCGAGGAACTGCCCCTTCTTGATCTTCACCACACGCCCGGTGTGCGCAGCCGCTATCAAAAGGTCGGTCTGTCGGCAGAGAAAGGCCGGAATCTGCAGAATGTCGGCAACCTCGGCGACAGCAGCACACTGCCCGGCCTCGTGCACGTCGGTGACGACGGGGACGCCATAAGTCTCACGGATCTCAGCAAAAACCGGCAAGGCTGCATTGAGCCCTATGCCCCGCCGGCCGGAAAGCGACGTGCGATTGGCCTTATCGAACGATGACTTGTAGACGAGACCGAAACCGAGCTTCTGCGCAATTTCGCTTAAGGCCGCCGCCATCTCGAGAGCGTGGGCGCGGCTTTCCATTTGGCAGGGCCCCGCCAACACGGCGATTGGCTGGTCGTTCCCGAACACCACGTCGCGGACGCGCACGTGAGCGGCAGGCTTCAGAATTTCATGTTGAGTCATGGGCGGTTTATAGCTTGCAAGGCGCCACCTCGCGACCCCTTCCGGCGCCTACCCCAAACAAAAACAGCGGCCTGAGGCCGCCGTTCAGAAACCCGAAGGTTTGAATTCTTTTAGATCAGGTCGATTTCAGCCG
>JAEWCT010000406.1 GCA_023390485.1 Pseudomonadota bacterium | reverse complement strand
TCGCCCATGTCGATGCGGCCCTCGATCGTCGCCGAACTCATGTGGGGCAGGGCGACGACGCGTTCGGACGCAAGAAGGCGCGGATTGACGGCCGGCTCATGCTCGAACACGTCGAGACCGGCACCTGCAATCGCGCCCGCTTCGAGAAGGCGAACCAACTCGTTCTCGTCCACGACCTCGCCGCGCGCGGTGTTGACGATGTAAGTCGACGGTTTCAGCAACTTCAGCCGCCGTGCCGACAGCAGGTGATAGGTCCCGGGGGTGTGCGGGCAGTTGATCGAGACGATGTCGACGCGCGTCAGCATCTGATCGAGGCTTTCCCAGAAAGTCGCCTCGAGCTCCTCCTCGACCTCTTCGACCACGCGACGGCGATTGTGGTAGTGGATCTGCAAGCCAAACGCCTTGGCTCGGCGTGCGACCGCTTGGCCGATGCGGCCCATGCCGATGATGCCGAGCCGTTTGCCGTAGATGCGGTGGCCGAGCATCCATGTCGGCGACCAGCCCGACCACTTCGTCGCCGGATCGCGCATGTAGGCGGCGCCCTCGGCGAGGCGGCGCGGCACCGCGAGAATCAGCGCCATCGTCATGTCGGCGGTGTCTTCGGTCAGCACGCCGGGGGTGTTGGTCACCAGAATGCCGCGGTTGCGGGCGGTATCGAGATCGACGTTGTCGACGCCCGTTCCAAAGTTCGCGATGAGGCGAAGCTTGGGGCCGGCCTGGGTCAGTACGGCGCGATCGATGCGATCGGTCACCGTCGGCACCAGGACATCGGCGGTTTTGACAGCCTCGATCAGTTGAGCCTGATTGAGAGGTTTGTCTTCGATATTGAGGCGCGTGTCGAAAAGCTCGCACATCCGAGTCTCGACGACGTCGGGGAGTTTGCGGGTAACAACAACAACAGGTTTCTTATGAGGGGTAGGCATTCGCTTCCCGTTGCAAGAAAATCGCGGCCTTCGCATGTCCCTCGCGGTGCCGCTTGAGAAAGTGCGGCCCCGTGTCTATCAGATGGTCTTCGCGAAGACAAAGTCCTGAAATCAGTTGCGGACGCCTAAGACGAAGGCACGCTAACCTTTTTCGTTGCCGACCGCTGGGTTTGAGGCCGCTTCAAATGACCATATCGAGCCTAGAGTATAGACGCGGCTGGCTGTTGGCGGGAGTGCGGCCTGCGCTTTCGAGCGTCAGAGCCATGCTCGGAGCTGCCGCCATTGCCTTGGTTCACGCCGCCGGCGCACCGGCATTCGCCGACGATGCGCCTGCGCTCACGGGCAGCGGCCTGCCGGTGCCGCGATTCGTCAGCCTCAAGTCGGACAGGGTCAACCTCCGGAACGGGCCTGGGACCGACTATCCGACCTCCTGGGTCTATCGGCGTGCCGGATTGCCGGTCGAGGTCATCAAGGAATTCGAGGCTTGGCGGCAGGTCCGTGACGCAGAAGGCGCGACGGGCTGGGTTCTGCAATCGCTTCTGTCGGGCCGGAGGACGGGCCTTGTTCTCCCTTGGGAGCGAAAGACCGGCATGGCGCCGCCGCTGGTGCCGATCATGGCGAGCGACAGCGAGCATACCAACGTGGTGGCGAACGTCGAAGCGGGCGTGATTGCCGATTTGCACATGTGCGACGGGCGCTGGTGCCGCGTAACGGTGGACCAGTACAGTGGCTATATCGAGCAGAAAAAGCTCTGGGGCGTCTACGAAGGCGAGACGTTCAAGTAGGCTTATGCATCACCCTGGCGAACTCGGGCCCCTGTCTCAGGCTTTTTTCGCCAGGCGCACGACCACGTCGACGTGCGTGATCGTCAGGCCTTCGGGCGGCTCAGGAAGGCCGGAGACGGCAATGGCGTCGCCCGGAATGTCCATCAGCTCGCCGCTCGGTTCGAGCAGGAAGTGATTGTGATTCGACGTATTGGTGTCGAAGTAGGCTTTCGAGCCTTCAATCGCGAGCTCGCGTAGAAGCCCGGCGCGCCTGAACTGGTGGAGCGTATTGTAAACGGTCGCGAGTGAAACACGCTCGCCAAGCCCCGCGACTTCGGCGTGGAGCTGCTCAGCGGTCACGTGGCGGTCGCCGCCTTCAAATAGGAGCCGGCCAAGGGTCATACGCTGACGGGTCGGCCGCAGGCCCGACTTTCTCAGGATCTGGGAGGTCGTCGGCCGCGCTTCTGTTGCCGTATCGGGTAGAGATTTATCAGACATTTCCGTTTGCAGAACCGTGATTGCGTCCCCACGTTGAACCGACGAGATGCCGGCTCATCCGAAACGCGCCAATCATTGGAGTATAGCCACTTGCCTTAAAAGCCGCAACTTACGGCGAGAATCGGTCTTTAAGACAGGTCAACGCCCTGTTACACGCAGCGGCCAGCACTGCTAGGCGCAGCGGCACGCGTGTGTTACGACCCCGTTATCTTGACCTTCCCGGAGCATAACGTGAACGAACACCGCATAGTCAGCCATGAAGCGAGGGGACCAGTGGCGGAACGACGTTCGAGCTTCGAGTTTGAGGATTTGCTGGCCTGCGGGCGCGGCGAGCTGTTCGGTCCCGGCAACGCGCAATTGCCGCTGCCACCTATGTTAATGGTTGATCGCATCAGCGAGATTTCCGAGACCGGCGGGGCGCACGGCAAGGGCTTGATCGTTGCTCAGCTAAAAGTCGCAGGCAACGAGCGCCTCGACTGGCTTTTCGCCTGCCATTTCAAGGGTGATCCGGTCATGCCTGGCTGCCTTGGCCTCGATGCGCTCTGGCAATTGACGGGATTTTATCTGGGCTGGCTTGGTCTTACGGGGCAGGGCCGGGCTTCCGGCGTCGGCGAGGTCAAATTCACGCGCGAAGTGACGCCGGACGTAAAACTGCTCGAATATGTCATAGACATTAAGCGGGTCATCGCCCGGAAGTTGAAACTCGCAGAGGCCGACGGGGTCCTGAAAGCTGACGGCGAGGTGATATACACAGCCAAGGACCTGAGGGTCCTACTCAAGTCGAGCGAAGGTCCTTAAGCGTTTTGCGCAGAGGGCCCGGCTGTCAAAGCGGGCGGCAGCAGGAACCGCAGGAGTGAAGGAGCGCATGCGGCGCGTAGTTGTGACTGGCATGGGTGTGGTGTCCTCGATCGGGAACAACACCCAAGAGGTTCTCGCTTCGTTGAGAGAGGCGAAGTCCGGCATTTCTCGCGCGGAGAAGTACGCGGAACTCGGTTTCAAATGCCAAGTCCATGGAGCCCCACACATCGAGTGGGAGGCAATGGTGCCCCGGAAGCCGAAGCGCTTCATGGGGGCCGGCGTCGGCTGGAACTGGATCGCGATGGATCAGGCCATCCGCGATGCGGGCCTCGAGCCGACTGACGTCGTCAACGAGCGAACCGGCATCATCGTCGGTTCGGGCGGGCCTTCGACGCGCGCCATAGTTGAAGCGGCGGAAGTTACGCTCGAATCCGGCGGGCCTAAGAAGATCGGTCCGTTCGAGGTGCCGAAGGGCATGTGCTCGGGCCCATCGGCGGCGCTTGCGACAGCCTTCCAAATCAAAGGCGTCAACTATTCGATTTCGTCGGCTTGCGCGACAAGCTCTCACTGCATCGGCAACGCGGCCGAGATGATCCAGTGGGGCAAGCA
>JAEWCT010000394.1 GCA_023390485.1 Pseudomonadota bacterium | reverse complement strand
GCCGGCATCGACGTCACCCATCTCACTTTCGATACGCCGCTCAAGACAGCGAACGGAACGAACTATCTTGCTCCGGTCCGGCTGAAGTCGGTGCGCATCGGACCCTTGGCGATCGACGACGTCGAAGGACTTGTCGCGCGGCCCGGAACTCTTAACGAAAACCTGCTTGGTACAAGTTTCTTAAGACGTTTGGCGTCTTATCAAGTCACCGGCAATTTTGCGACGCTTCGACAATAGTACGTCGATCACGGTTTGCACTGCTCTCTTGGACAAGGGCGTCCGGAATGTCATCGGCAACGGTCAGTCTGTTCGGGTCCTTCGCGCTTGCGGCGGTAGGGGCAGCCGGTCTTGCATATACGTTGACGCATCCGGGGGTTCTTGCCGGCTTTGTTGAACGCGCAAAAGCGACATCCGGTTTTTCGCAGCAAGCGTCCTTGAGACAAAGCGACGGCGCTCTCCCCGGCACGGAAGAATCTCCGCGCGGACAATCCGGAGTCGTGACCCTGCCCGCTGGTGACTATGGTCACTTCCAGGCTGAGGCCGACATCAACGGACGCGATATCGGTGTGATGGTCGACACCGGGGCATCCCTCGTCGCGCTCACCTACGAGGATGCGCGCCGGGCCGGGATTTCCGTGACGCCCTCCGACTTCACGCATACGGCCCAGACTGCGAACGGCATCGCGCGAGTTGCACCTGTCACATTTCAGCGCATCACCATCGGCGATATTACCGTCCGAAACGTTGCAGGCGTCGTATCGGAGCGCGGCGCTTCCGAGCGGACGCTGCTTGGAATGTCGTTCCTCGGGCGGCTTTCCCGTGTCGAAATGCGCGGTGGCACCCTCGTGCTGCAAGAGTAACTATCCGAAATACCCCTCCACTATTCCACTATTCCGCCCATAACATTGCTGATAGAGCGCACCCCGGAACCCCGCCCTGGTATCAGCGCGTTAGGTTCCCCGAATGAATCCTGTTCGAGGAGAGGCATATGTTGCCGAAGCCACGCGCCGATCTGAAGCCGAATACCGCCGACTTTGAGCGCTTACCGCTCGTCAAGCCGACCGGCTTCCGCGAATACGATGCGCGATGGCTTTACCCGCAAGAAATCAACCTCATGGGCCTCAACGCCGTGGGCCTCGGCATGGCGACGCTCTTCGCCCGGCGCGGCGTTCCGAAGCGTCTCGTGGTCGGGCATGACTACCGGTCGTATTCCGCCGCTGTAAAGCAGGCGCTGATAACGGGTCTTCTGGCCGGAGGCTGCGAAGTTCATGACATTGGGCTCGCGCTTTCGCCGATGGCCTACTTCGCGCAGTTCGAGCTCGGCGTCGAAGGCGTCGCGATGGTCACGGCGAGCCACAACGACAACGGCTGGACCGGCATCAAGATGGGACTGTCGCGTCCGCTGACATTCGGGCCTGATGACATGTCGGAACTGAAGTCGATTGTTCTCAACGGCGAGTACCAGGAAGGCTCGGGCGGCAAATATATTTTCGTTCCGGACCTCGAAGCGCGTTACATCAAGGCACTGACCAACCGTCCGAAGTTCAAGCGCCGCCTCAAGGTCGTCGCCGCAAGCGGCAACGGCACGGCGGGTGCATTCGCTCCGAAGGTTCTCGAGGCACTTGGCTGTGAAGTCGTGCCGCTTAACGCCGACCTCGACTACACATTCCCGAACCACAATCCCAATCCCGAAGACATGAAGATGCTGCATGCGGTTTCGGCAAAGGTGCTCGAAACCGGCGCGGATGTCGGTCTCGCCTTCGACGGCGACGGCGATCGTTGCGGCGTTGTCGCCAACGACGGGCATGAGATCTTCGCGGACAAGGTCGGCGTGATGTTGGCACGCGATATTTCGTCGATCTATCCGAACGCCAAATTCGTCGTCGACGTGAAGTCGACGGGACTGTTCTCAACCGACCCGGTGCTGCTCGCGAACGGCGCAACGACCAGCTACTGGAAGACGGGACACAGCTACATCAAGCGCTACAATTTCGAGCACAAAACGCTCGTGGGCTTCGAGAAGTCCGGCCACTTCTTCTTCAACGAGCCGCTGGGCCGTGGCTATGACGACGGGCTGGTCTCAGCCATTGCGGTTTGCGACATGCTCGATCGCAGCCCCGGAAAGACAGTTGCGGATCTTCGCGATGCGCTGCCCAAGACCTATGGCTCGCCGACGATGTCGCCGCATTGCGACGACGAGAAGAAGTACAGCGTCGTCGATCGCGTTACCGAGCATTACAAACGCCAGCAGGAGAGCGGTGGACGCGTTGCCGGTCAGGCGATCCGCGATCTCATCACGGTCAATGGCGTGCGCGTGATGCTCGAGGATGGAACCTGGGGCCTCGTCCGCGCATCGTCGAACAAGCCGGAGCTCGTGGTCGTCGTCGAAAGCCCGACGTCGGAAGCAAACATGAAGGCGATCTTCAAGGACATCGACCAGCAGCTTGCGCGCTTTCCCGAGGTCGGCGAGTACAATCAGAAGATCGCTGTCTAATCTCGACGCCCCGGCGGCTTCGCTTCCCGGAGCCAGCCGCCGGTGCATGACATCAAGTCAGCAACGTCCAAAGGAAGCGCGCGACGACGGACGTGATGAAGACGGCGAACGCAAGTTCAAGCTTACGTTTCGAAATGCCGTGCGCAACCTTCACGCCCCATGGCGCCGTCAATACTGCCAGCGGAGCGATAACGCATGCGCCGAGGTTGACATAGCCCAGCGATAGCGGCGGCAGGTTTGGCTCGCCCCATCCAGAGATGATGTATCCGGCAATACCCGGAATGGCGATGGCGGTGCCGATGCCGGTCGCGGTTCCGACGGCTCGGAGCAGCGGCATCCCATAGAGCGTGAGAAGCGGTACGGTGAACGTCGCGCCGCCGATCCCCATCAGTGTCGAGATGAGGCCGATGATTGCTGCTGCGCCCTCGAGCCTGGGTGGCCGAGGAAGCTTATCGGCAATCCGCCAATCGTCCCTGCCGAGATACATTTTCGCCGCGAGCGCCGAGCCGAAGATGACCCATATCCAGCGGAGTGCTTCGCTGCTGGCGTAATGCGCTATGACGATCCCCGCGATCACGCCCAAGACGATCCAGGGACCCATGCGTCGCACAACATCGATTTCAACGGTGCCGCGTGCCCGGAATGCCGAAAATGATCGAAACACCGTCGGCGCGATGACGGCGAGTGTCGTCCCGAGCGTTACGTGCATCCTGACGTCTTCGGGAACGCCTGCCGCTCCGAAGACCTCGTAAAGCACCGGGACGATGACGCCACCGCCGCCGATGCCGAGGAGACCCGACAGAAAGCCCGCGAGAAGACCGGCGATCGCAAGCAGAGCCAGCAATGCGACCAGATGTTCAGGCGAAATCGCTGCGTGCATTCCTACGCCGCGTCCGATTGGTCTTCGCGGCCGTATCCGTGCTCGGCGAGAGCAATCGCGTCCTCCAACACACCGACCGTTGCCGATGCGTTCGTCGCACGCTCGCTAAGCAGGCGGCGGAATGCGCGGCCCCGCGGCTGACCATGATAGAGACCAAGAACGTGCCGCGTGATGTTCGACAGGCGGCCGCCGTTGCGAATGTGCTCGTCCGCGTAGGGAATGAGGCTGGACAACGCTTCCCCTCTTCCCGGCGCAACATTGTTATCTCCGAAAATCCTCTGATCGACGTCCGCAAGGATGTATGGATTTTGATAGGCGGCGCGGCCAAGCATGACGCCGTCGAGATGCTCGAGGTGGCGGCACGCATCATCAAGCGTCTCGATACCACCATTGATGACGATGGTGAGTTCGGGATGCTTCGCCTTCAGGCGGTAAACGCGCTGATAATCGAGCGGTGGAACCTCGCGGTTCTCTTTCGGCGATAGTCCCTTCAGCCAAGCCTTGCGCGCGTGCACGATGAACGTGCTGACGCCGGTTGCTGCCACGACGTCGATGAAGCGCTGCAGGTCGGCCTCTGCGTCCTGGTCGTCGATGCCGATGCGGCATTTGACGGTGACAGGCTTCGACTGGCTGTTGCGCATCGCTGATACGCATGCGGCGACCAGTTCAGGCTCGGCCATCAGGCAGGCGCCGAAGCGCCCCTCCTGAACGCGGTCCGAAGGGCAGCCAATGTTGAGATTGATTTCGTCGTAGCCGAGGCCGGCGCCAATGGCCGCCGCTTCCGAGAGCTTTGCCGGGTCCGAACCGCCAAGCTGCAGAGCGATCGGGTGCTCGATGGCTGAGAAGCCGAGCAGGCGCTGGCGATCGCCGTGGATGACGGCATCGGCAGTGACCATCTCCGTATAGAGCAGCGCATGCTTCGTCAGCCCACGGTGGAAGACGCGACACTCGGTGGTCGTCCAGTCCATCATGGGTGCAATGCAGAATCTGTGGGCTTGATATTGCAAACCGGGGTCCTGCTTTCAGCGGGCCTCGGACACTTGCCTTCGGCCCACGCGCGTAATTCGTCCCACGGAATAGTGGGACTTGGCTGGCTCTGCAATGCGTTATGAACGTCTCAATTATGGCTGTGCGGCTTCTCCGCCTTTGGCGGAACGTCCTGTCGTCGAATAAAGCGGAAGCGTTCCGGTCTGGAAAGCGCGCGCGTCGTAGTCGCGCAGCTCCATTGTAAACGTCACCTGCGCGGGACCACGCCGGAGAATATGGTCGAGGGGCCCGAAATCGTTAACCTCTGCCTGATCAAGCACGAGATGGAAGTTGTAAGAGCCAGGCTCGCGAATGAGCTGATCGGGCTTTTGGGCCGGGCCGTTCGTGTAGAACAGCACCGTCTGCGTCTTGCTTGACTTGCCGGACAGGGGGATCGGCGCAAATGGTTCAAAGCCGTTGGCGCGGGCTTTATCCATCGTCCACCTGCCGAGATCGGCGGCGTAGAAACGTTTCACATCGCCGGTCTTGGGGTTTGTCACTTCGAGATCCATCGATAGGATCGTGCCGGTGCGGCCACCATCGTTCAGGAGCGTGACGGGCACCTCAATGACCTCGAAATTGCTGTTGTTGTACGGTGCGCTGAATTGAATGACTGACGGCACGAAGACTTTGATCTCCGGCGCCTTGAGAGAGCTTTCCCAAAGGCTATAGCCGGAGAAGACGAGTGCCAGCACCGAGATCATCGCCGAAAGCGTGCCGCGGCTATGTCCGGATGACTCGCTTGCATCGCTTTCCAAGCCGGCACCTGCCAGCTCGTGTTGAGCCTTCGCCATATCCAACAACCCCCATCTCAAGTCCCCGCGGCAAGCAACCAGTATGCTCGACGGACGTCAAGGCACGGCGGGACGATTGCGATCTCTCGTGTCTTTCAAACGCGCCCTGCGGTGATGAGCGCGTTTTGTCAATTTTCCTTCATCAGGCTCCGCCTACGGAGATGCCTTCACGGTCGAGCCGACGACGGCTGCGACTGCTTTTGAATCTTTAGGGCCGGGCTCGCGATCAGAAGGTTCATCGGTCGTGCCCGGGGCGTTCTCGATTTCGTTCAGCCATTCGGCCGTTCGCGTGAAATCGGGATCGGCCCTGAACCGTTCGCTCGGCGCAAAACCTTCGGAACGGCTGATGGCCTGCGCGATGAGCTTGCGAAATTCCGGAACGTCGAAATACGACGCGTGCACGAGCTCCTTCCACGTGAAGTACGTGCTGATGGCGGTGTCTGCCGTATGGGTGGGAACCGCAAACCTGATCTGTCCAATGGCGCGGCGAAACTTGGCGATCGAGAGGCTCGCCGCCGCATTGCTGTAGTCTGTGATAACGTCAGCGACCGCCGCCGGAAGCCGGGGCAACGATTTTTCGAGCCACATAGGACGATCCAGCGCACCTATGGCGATTTCGCCTGCCGTGTCGTTGCCGTAGGCGGCGCGCTTTACCTCAGAATTCGTGATGTTGTTTAAAAACTTGCTCGCGACGGCGCTGATGAATGTCGCCAGGGCTTGAATCACAACCATCAGGAGCAGCGCCAAGACTCCCAAGATCGCCGGCACGATGATCGCGGGGACGAACAGCGACCAGAACCAGCGTTTTCGCCGATCTTGGAAATCGGCGGCTCCGAGGGCCCAGGCAAGCTCGTCGGTCACCACATGAAGCAGCAGGCCGCTGTTGATCGAGAGATCGTGTCCGCCGCCGCACAATGTACCGCTGGGGCAGGGCTGGCCTCCGGCTTCAAAGAAGCGCCTTTTGAAGCGCATGCCCCGCTCGATGGCGTCGAGGTTTGGATATTGCGCCTCGAGCGCCGCACGCTTTTCACGATACTGCTGCCAGGCCGCCTTGCGGTCTTGGGGCGGTTGAACGGGCGCGCCGCTTTCCGTCGTCACTTCTTCGCCATCACCCTTACGTGCAACGATGAGCTGACTGCGCAGTGCAATCAAGGCCGCTTCGGCTTCGGGTGATGCATTCTCATCGTAAATTTCCGTTTTAAGCCATTCCGCTATGCTGACCATCGCGGGAGGCGAAAACAGGATGAAAAAATAGATCACCGGCAGCGCTATGACGGATAGTAGCGTGATCGAGGAGACCGCGAACGACTTGTCGAAAAATTCGAGGCGGGCATCGGGCAAGAGCGCGAGGCCCTGAATGGCTTCGTCTTCAGGATGAGACAACGGCAGCCAGCGCGACCCGAAGTTGTTTTTCGCGCGTCTCGTTATTCGAGAATGGTAGCTTAGCAAGCTCCGGCTATCGAGCCAGTGCAGCACTATGTAGAAC
>JAEWCT010000333.1 GCA_023390485.1 Pseudomonadota bacterium | reverse complement strand
AGCGCGTCGTAAAGCGGCCGCAGATAGGGATCGACCTTGTCGCGCATGTCGCCCGGCAGAAAGCCCAAGCGCTCACCGGCTTCGACCGCCGGACGCGAAAGGATGATGCGCTCGACGAGGCCGCGTTCGAGGCAATGGGCTGCGAAAGCGACGGCAATATAGGTTTTGCCGGTTCCGGCAGGGCCCAACCCAAACACGAGGTCCTTCTTTTCGATGGCACGCATGTAGGTGCTTTGCGTCGGCGTGCGGGCTTTGACGACGCGACGGCGCGTGGCGATCTGGGCTTGGCCGTCGGACGATGTTCCCTCGGCGCGGGCATGACGAATGAGCCCGTCGATATCGCCGGGGCCGATGGTTTCGCCTTTTGCAATTCGGGAATAGAGGCGCTCCAAGACGCTGCGAGCGCTGGCGCAGGCACTGGCGGCTCCGGTCAGGATGACGACGTTGCCGTGGGCATGAGCGTCGATGCCCAATCGATCTTCTATAAGAGCCAGGTGGCTGTCGTATTCCCCAAGCAGCTGCGTCAGCAGCCGGTTGTCTTCGAAGGGTACAACGACGCGAGCATCTTCGAGCTCCGGCTTATTGGGCCGCCTCGACGTTGACGCGGAGGACCCGCGGAATGCTGCCAATCCTGACACTCCCTTGCTGGTTGCTCGTCTTCCCGTAGCTGTCAAATCGAATCGATGGCCCACGTTAGCATGCGACACACACGTTCGGCAGGCGCAGGTGTAGTTAACGCACAGCCGTCCTCGACCAGTATAACGCGTTTATGCTGCGGAAATGACACCCGACAGGCTGACGCGCCGGGCCTCTGTGACCCTGACATCTGCCGTCCGGCCCGTGAGATCGCCATCTCCCGCGGCGTAGATGAGCTGTAGATAGGGTGTCCTGCCGACGAATTCACCGGGGTGACGGCCGCGCCGCTCAAACAGCACGGGGATGGTGCTTCCGAGCATCTCTGTGTTGAAGGCCATCTGCTGCTCTTCCAGCAAAGCCTGCAACCGCTGCAGCCGCTCGGCCTTTACGTCCTCCGGGACCTGGACTTCGAGCCCCGCGGCGGGCGTTCCGGGGCGGGGGCTGTACTTGAAGGAAAACGCCTGGGCGTAGCCGACGGCCTTCACCAGCTCGATCGTTTCCTCGGCGTCCTCGTCGGTTTCGCCGGGGAAGCCGACGATGAAATCGCTCGAAAGGGCGATATCGGGGCGCGTCTCGCGGATGCGCGCGATCAGATCGGTGTATTCCGCTGCCCGATGCTTGCGGTTCATGGCGGCCAGCATCCGGTCGGAGCCCGACTGGATGGGCAAATGCAGAAACGGCATTAGCTGCGGCACCTCGGTGTGCGCCGCGATCAGATCATCGCTCATGTCGCGCGGATGGCTCGTCATGTAGCGGATGCGCTCGATGCCATCGATTTCTGCCAACCGACGGATCAGTTCTCCGAGGCCGATCGTGCGGCCGGCCGGGCCTTCTCCGTGGTAGGCGTTGACGTTCTGGCCGAGGAGAACGAGCTCCCTGGCGCCGGCAGCGGCGAGTTCCCGCGCTTCGGCTTCGAGTTTGGCGAGAGGCCGCGAAAACTCCGCGCCGCGCGTATAGGGCACGACGCAGAACGTGCAGAACTTATCGCAACCTTCCTGAACGGTCAGAAACGCCGAGGGCGACGAGATGCGACGCGGCGCTTTCATCGCTGCGAATTTTTCGTCGCCCGGAAACTCGGTTTCGACGATGCGCTCGTTGTTGGTTTCGGCGCGCGCGATGAACTCGGGCAGACGATGGTAGCTCTGCGGTCCGATGACGAGATCGACGGCTGGCTGGCGCGTCGTTATCTCGGGGCCTTCGGCCTGCGCGATGCAGCCCGTGACTGCGATCACCGTTTCTTTGCCGTTCCGTTTGCGCGCTTCCTTGATGACGCGAATGCGTCCGAGATCGGAATAGACTTTCTCGCCAGCCTTCTCGCGGATGTGGCAGGTGTTGAGGATCACGAGGTCAGCCTTAGCGACGTCGTCCGTCTCGCTGTAGCCGTCGCGCGCCAGAGCCTCCGCCATGCGCTCGCTGTCGTAGACGTTCATCTGACAGCCGAACGTCTTCAGAAAATAGGATTTGGGGTTTGCGCGCTGCACGTGATTGGCCGGGCCGAAACTGCTCTTTTTGCTCATGGGCTTCAGTGCCCTAGCGCATAGCATAGAAAGCCGCGGTTATGTCCATTTCTCGCTGCGGACCTGCGGCAAAGCGAGCTTTCTCCGGCGGCTTTCCTCGGACGGTTCGACCGGGACGAGGCCGGGATCGCCGGGGCGGCCGCGCAGGACGCCGATTACGGCCGAGCGGATTTCGCGCTCGGTTTTGAGGGCCAGATCCTTGCGATCCCGGAAATCGCGCAAGGGAACGGGTGGGCCGACCTTAATGGTAACCGTAATCGGGCCGGATCCAAGGACGCCCCAGGCGTGCGACGTCATTTCCATGTCGCCATACCAGCCAATGCGCGGCCGGTCGGCGCGGGTCAATGGAATGCCGCGGACGTGCGTATAGACGACGGCGGCCGTCTGGACGATGACTTGCGGCTCCTGTGCGCCTTCGCCCGAAACCGCGCCGAAGAGGGAGGTTTTGAAAGGCAACACACGATTGCCGTCGCTCGACGTTCCTTCGGCGAACAGCACGATCGTGTCGCCCTGCTTCAGCCGCGTCATGATTTCGGCCGCGGCATCGCCGGTTGCCTGACGCCGCGTCCGATCGACGAACACCGATCGCTGAAGCTTCGCCAGGGCGGAGACGAAAGGCCAGCCGCCGACTTCGAGCTTGGCGACGAAGGAAACTGGCGCCAGAGCCGAGAGCACCGGAATGTCGAGCCAGGACGTGTGATTGCAAACGAGCAGCACAGGTGCGTCGGCGACGACGGCACCATCGATCTCGAGCGAAATTCCGAGAATGCGGCAGACCTGGCGATGGTACCAATTGGGAAAGCGCCGCGCGCCCTTGGGCGACATTTTAAGCAGCAGGGCCTGCACCGGCATCAACGGCAGCGTGAAGCAGAGAAATACTGCGAGCACGGCCGAGGCGCGAAGTGAGCCGGTTGCCATGGGGTTCGCTAGCCTCTCCGGCTTGAAGATTTTTTCTTTGCCAGAGGGACGCCATAGAGTTCCAAGCGATGGCCGACAAGCTCGAAACCGAGTTCGTGCGCGATGCGCTCCTGCAAGGCCTCGATGTCGGAGTTCGAGAACTCAATGACGCGCCCGCTCTCGATATCGACGAGGTGATCGCGATGCTCGCGCGGCGCCGCTTCGTAGCGCCCGCGGCCGTGACCGAAATCGTGCCGCTCCAAAATACCCTTCCCGGCGAAAAGCTTGAGCGTGCGGTAGACCGTCGAGAGCGAAATTCGCGAATCGATCGCATGGGCGCGCCGATGCACTTCCTCGACGTCGGGATGATCGGTGGCGGAGGACAGCACCTGAGCGATGACGCGTCTTTGGCCCGTCATTCGCAGACCGCATTCCGCGCATCGCGATTCGATGGATGTCTCGGATTTCGCGGACTGCAGGGTCATGGCGGTGTTAGGCTTTTGGCTTAAGGACGACTATTCCTCGTCGCCGGAGTATGGGCGCCTTATAGGCAGTGACAAGGCCGAACGTCCATATCAGGCCGGTTGTTCAGACTCTTCGAGCGCCAGAACAAGCGTCAGAGCATCAACGGGCGTGCTGCCCGGGCGCTCATAATAGTGCTTTCGCCGCCCGGCTTCGACAAATCCGAGCTTGCGATAAAGCGCGAGGCCTGCCGTGTTGTCCTCTGCAACCTCGAGGAAAATGCGCCTGGCGCCGCCGCGCCGCGCCGCGCGGGACAGGCCTTCGAGAAGGCCGGTCGCAAGGCCCACGCGCTGCCAGTCAGGCGAGACGCCGATCGACAGGATCTCGGCTTCATCGGCGGCGAGCTGGCCGATCACGAAGGCGATGACCGATTTCTTCTGCCCTCCCGCAACGGCGATCAGGGAGGTGGCGGCGGGATGTTCGAGAAGGGATTTGATCGCGGCCGCATCCCACGGCGGGTCGAAGAGTTTGGTGTGGAGCGCCGCAATTTCTTCGGCTCGATCAGGTGCCGCCCACAGCATGCTTGCATGCCGCAAATTCCGGAACGGCGTGACATTCGTCATGCCCCGGCTCCGAGAAATGGGCTCGGCGCGGGCGGCTTCGCATCGGGTGCTCGCAGGTAGAGCGGTTTCACCGTCGCGGTCAGCGGAAGTTCGCAGGCGGGAAACAGCATATCGAGCGCGTCGGGCAGGAGATCGGGCAGGATCGCAGTTGCGTCGATGCCTTGGCGGTTGGCTTCGGCGGCGAGGTGCTCGGCGCCCGAACCCGCGATGACGATTGGGCCGGAACCCAGCAATTTGGCGGCGGCAGGGATCGCCGCGCATTGCGCGTCGACGACCGTTTGCATCGTGTGGCGGTCGAAGACTTCGAAATAGACCTCGCTCCGCCGCGCATCGGTTGCGATGGCGATGCGTTTCGTCCGAGCGGCGGGGATGCGTGCACTCATCGCCATCAATCGGAGGCTTGAAAGTGCGACGAACTGTGCGCCCGTCGCGAGGGCGAGCGCCCGGGCCGCGGAGACGCAAATGCGCGTGCCGGTGAACGTCCCGGGTCCATACGTGACGGCGATGCGGTCGAGCGATTTGAAATCGAGGCCCGCTTCCGCCATGACCGTTTCGATCATCGGCAACAGACGCTCAGCGTGCCCCGTTTGCATGGGCTCGAAGCTAAAGGAAACGCCAGGTGTCAGGGAACGAAGCCCCCGCCCCGCCGCGGCCGAGCAGGCATCAAAACACGTGTCGAGCGATAGAATATTCATTCCAGGCGGAGCTTTTAAATGATCGTGGCGATTTCGTCGAAGTCAAATCGTGGTGAGGGGGGATAGACCCCCGCCGGATCCCCGTAGCCTAGATTACATAGGAAATTCGACTTAATTTCACTTCAGGTAAAGAACTCGGCGTCTACCCCCGCATTCTGGAAGCCTGACATCGGGCCGCAGTCGAGACCGAGCGCGCGGGCCGCCAGGATGAAATATCCGCCCTGAAGCGACCCATTGCGAAGGGCGGTTGTATCTGCGTGCTGCTTTTTGCCCGCGAACCAGCTTCTGGCGTCGGCGGGCGGGTAGAGTCGCGGCAGAGAAATTAAGATCGTAGCCAACAATGGCCGTTACCGGTGCGGCCATTGTCTTATGCACATTTCCCGCGCTCAGATGCGGCTTCAGCCGCGCTTTGGCTTCAGGCGATTTGACGAAAACGAAGCGCGCCGGCGAGCAGTTGGCGCTCGTCGGGGCCCATCGCATATGCTCGACGATCTGGCGGAGGAGCGCGTCGGGCACCTCGCGCGGCTGCCATTTGTTGTTGGTTCGAGCCTTATCGAACAATTGGTCGATTGCAGCACTATCCAGCGGCTCGGCCATTTTTTTTCGCGGGTTTTGGGGATCAGATACGAAGAACCCCGCCGGGGCGGGGTTCTGGGGGAATATTTGAGGCCTTAGACCGGCTGTACCGCCTGCACATCGGGGCAGAAGTGCTTCAGCAGGTTTTCGATGCCGTGCCGGAGGGTGGCTGTCGAACTCGGGCAGCCGGAGCACGCGCCGCGCATGTGGAGATAGACGACGCCATCGCGGAAGCTGGAAAACGTGATGTCGCCGCCATCCTGGGCAACGGCGGGGCGAACGCGCGTTTCGAGCAATTCCTTGATCGTCGCGACGGTCGCTTCGTCCTCGGGAGAATAGCTTTCCGCGGCGTTGTCGTTGGCGTCCTCGCCTTCGGAGACGGGCGCGCCCGACATGTAGTGTTCCATGATGGCACCAAGCACCATCGGCTTCAGGTGCTGCCACTCGATGTTACCCTTGGTGACCGAAATGAAGTCCGAGCCGAGAAACACGCCATCAACCCCTTCGATCGCGAAGAGGCGGGTCGCGAGCGGCGAAGTGGCCGCATCGGTCTTCGTGCGGAAATCGGCGGTGCCGTCGGCGAGTACATCCCGTCCCGGGATGAACTTCAGCGTCGCCGGATTGGGCGTGGCTTCCGTCTGGATAAACATGGGTGCCTCATTTCGCGATCGGGTTCCAGCGCGCCATCCTGCGCGGAATAGGATTAGAAGGCTTCAAATATAGGTAGGATGGCTGCTCGTGTCGAGATATCGGCCCCGGTGTCTAGGTGGGGCAATTTAGGCCAAGGCCTTGATTTCCGCGAGGGAAAGTTGTCCCGGGACGACCGTCACCGGCACAGCGAAGCCGCCTGCGGCGCGTGCCGTCGCAAGGGACGCGACGAGTGGCCCCGGGCCTTTGGCATCGATGGAGGCGCCGAGGACGAGGATCGCAATATCCTCATCTTCGGCAATGAGCTGGTTAATCTCCTCGGCGGTCGGGCCCTCGCGAATGACGTCCTCGGTCTCGACGTTCTCGAAACCTGCGTGGGCGAGTTTGCGCCGGAAAAGCCGGAACAGCGCCTTTGCCTTGGTCGTCTCTTCGTCCAGCTGCACCTGATGCACGCCAGCCCAATGCTGCAGCTCGCTCGGCTCGATCACGTAGAGCATGACGAGCAGGCCTGAAGAGCGCTGCACGCGGCTCGCCGCGTAATAGAGCGCGCTTTCGACTTCCTGGCTCTCGTCAACGACGATCAGGAACTTGCGGCGATGGCCTTCTTCGAATGAGCGGCGCGGTTTCATGGACGCGATGCTGCCATTCATCGGCACCCGCTGCAACGGTCAGCGTGGGGGTTAGGTCAGCTTCGGATGAAACCGACGATGTCCTTGACCTTACCCATGATCGGCGTTGCGATTTCGCGCGCCCGCGATGACCCGTCCGCAAGAATGCGATCAATCTCGGCGGGGTCGCCCGTCAGCCGCTTTATTTCGTTGGCGATGGGCTCGATCTTGGCGACAAGCGCGTCGGCCAGCACCTTTTTGAATGCGGAGAATTGCTGGCCGCCGAATTCGGCAAGCACAGCATCGACCGGCTTGTCCACAATGGTTGCATAAATTCCGATCAGATTTTCAGCCTCGGGGCGGCCGGCAAAGCCGCCTTCGTCGCTCGGGAGCGGCTCGGGATCGGTTTTCGCCTTCTGGATCTTCTTGGCGATCGTGTCGGCATCGTCCGTCATGTTGATCCGCGAGAGATCGGACGGATCGGATTTCGACATCTTCTTCGAGCCGTCGCGCAGGCTCATGACCCGCGTCGAGGCGCCGGTGATGACCGGTTCGGGCTGCGGGAAGAAAATGCCGTCGGCGAAACCTTCCGCGATGATCGAGGCCGCAAAGTCGTTATTGAACTTCTGGGCGATGTCGCGGGCAAGCTCCAGGTGCTGCTTCTGGTCTTCGCCGACCGGCACATG